>JAFAPJ010000379.1 GCA_019247255.1 Methylobacteriaceae bacterium
GTCGAGCATCGCGGGCGCGGCAAGCAGGCTCAGCTGGTCTGAGCACTTCCACATGAGCCGGTCCACGAGGTTCGAATCGAGCCGGTCCGGCGCGAAGATCGCCTCCGCGATGCCCTGGGGCGGGTCCTGATTGTAGTCGAGGCCGGCCGTCCCGAAAGCGATGTCGAGGTCGGCGATCACCGTCTGGGTCTGCAGCGCCTGCGCGATCGCCCAGGCGAGGTTGTGCGACACGGTCGAGGATCCAACGCCGCCCTTCGCGCCGACGACGCTGACCGTGCGCCCGAGGGGCGCGGCGCCGGGCGTCGAGAACAGGTCGGAGGCGGCGCGGACGAAATCGAGCACGGTGAGCGGCGCGATGAGGTATTCGCTCACGCCCCGTCGGATCATCTCCCGGTAGAGCTGGACGTCGTTGACGTGCCCGATCACCAGGACCTTGGTGCCGGGATCGCAGACTGAGGCCAGGCCGTCGAGCGCCGCGAGCGCGGCCGGTCCGCCCGCGCTGAACTCGAGCACGATGACGTTCGGGGTCGGCGCGTGGCGGTAGGCCTCGCCGGCCGCCGCCGCGCCGCCCATCTGCACCTTCACGTGCGCCTTCTGAAGCCGCCGGTCGGCCGCCGCGGCCTCGACGATCTCGGCCACGCTGGGGCTGTCGCAGAACGCCTGGATCGTCACCCGCGGCAGCGGCGGGATCAGATGATCCTGGCTGTCCATCTCGTTTGCCATGGTGTGGAAGCCCCGTCCGCTAGTTGCCGACGCTCTGGTTGATCTTGTTCTGGCCGTCCTGCCGATAGCTCGTCGACGGGTCCGTTCCCTGGCGCAGCTGGTCGAAGCCGTGCATGCGCTTGAGGGTATCGGGCGGCGTCTCGCGGCGCGGCCGGATGAGGTCGACGGGATCGGCGACCTGGGCGGCGAAGTTCGACTGGTAGGCGCAGCCGAAATTCCAGTACTGGCGGTTGCCGTAGCTGTCCTGCGGCTCGCTCACGCCGAGATCCTGCGGCCACTGCCCGCATTTGCTGGCGACCCGCGCCTCGAGCTTCGGAAAGGTGAGCCGGATCGGCGCGGCGACGACCGGATCCTCCGGCGCGTAATGCCGGACGGTGATGCGGTGGCCGGCCGCCGCCTGGATGGCCGCCAGCGCGCGACCGGTTCCGGGCGAGGTGCCGGGCCCTGCCGGCACCTGGGCGACGATGGGGCCCGCGCCCCGGCGCCGGTGGTCGGCGATGTAGTCCGCCAGATCCTGCCGCTGCCGGCCGTCGATGCCGGCCGGTCCGGTCACGAAGATGTCGAGCGAGCGCGGACCCTGCGACAGGGCGATCGGGTGTCGGTCGCGATAATCGTTGGGATAGACGCTTCCGGTCGTCTCCTTCTCCGAGACGCAGCCGCCGAGCGCCGCGCCGAGCCCGGCGAGCGCCGCCAAGGCGGCCGCGCGCGGGAACGTGCTCTGTCTGCGAGACATCGTCGATCCTCTCCTGGGTCGGCCGCGAGGGGCGAGCCCATCAATCCGTGATGAAGCCGAAGCGACCCGGCGTGCGGCCCGGAGCGGCGCTCGGGCCGGCCGCGCCGTAGAGCTTGTTGAGGCGCCCCAGGAGCACGGCCTCGGGGTCGCTCGTCTCGACGAAGCCGTCGTCGGGACGCTTCGCCTCGCCGCTTTCCATGGGCTTCGCGATGAACGGCGAGACCATGATCATGAGCTCCGTCTCCCGGCGCTGGTAGTCGCGGGACCGGAAAAGGGCGCCGAGCACGGGCAGGTTCGACAGGACGGGGAGCCCGCTGATCGCCGACCCGCTCGTGTTGGACAGGAGACCGGCCGTCATCATGGTGGCGCCCGACGGCAGCTCGATGCTGGTCGACGATTTGCGCACCCGGAAGCTCGGGACCGAGATCGTGCCGACCTGGAACTGGTTCTCGGGATCGAGCTCGGTCACCTCCGTGTTGACCCGCATCGAGATGCGGCCCTCGGAGAGGACGACCGGCGTGAAGGCGAGGTTGATGCCGTAGGGCTTGAACGCGAGCGACGGGTTGCAGATCGGGGTCTGCAAGGTCGAGCCGATGCCGGTATTGGAGACGTTGCAGGTCGCGGAGGACGGCACCGGGATCTCGCCGCCGGCCGTGAAGGTCGCGGACTCGCCCGAGATGGCGACGAGCGTCGGCTCGGCGAGCGTGCGGGCGACGCGGGCGCGCTCGAAGGCGTTCAGCGTCGCCCCGATGAAGTCGCCCGTCCCGCCCTTGCCGCTCGCCGTCCCGCCGATCGAGTTCAGCGACGACAGCGCCTGAAGCGACAGCGGGAAGGAGGATTGGGTCGCCACGTTGAAGGTCGACCATTTGCCGGCCGTGGAGATTCCGAGCTGCTTGATGACGGAGCGGTCGACCTCCACCACGGTCACGCGCAGCATGACCTGGTCGCGTCCGACGATGGTCAGCCCGTTGATGACGTTGCCCGTGACGACGGTGCCGACGGCAGCGCCGCCGGCGTTCGGGACGCCCGCGACCGTCTGCCCGACGAAGGCCTTGGCGATGTCGACGGCCTGCTGCGCATCGCCGGCCGAATTCACGGTGCCGGTCAAGAGCACTGAATCGCCGGCCGCCCGGATCTCGATCCGGGCCTGCGGCAGGGTCGTGCGGAGCGTCTGGCGCAGCACGTTCAGGTCGCGACCGACATTCACGTCGATGGAGGCGATCTGGCGGCCGTCCGCGTCCATCGCGAAGACGGTCGTGGCCCCGTTGCCGACGCCGATCAGGAAGATCTTGCGCGCGGAGCGGACGACGGCGTTGGCCACCCCAGGATTGGCGACGAAGACCTCCTTGGCGTCGCGGGGCAGATCGATCACGACCGAGCGGCCGATCGAGAGGTCCATGCGCCGGCTCGCCCCGCTCGCGAGCGGGTCCGCCGAGCCGTAGCCGGCCGGGTAGGCCGAGACCGGCTCGGCCGCGCGGGCGGCGCCCGACCAGGCGATCGGCATCCCGAGGGCGAGCGCGATGGCGGCCGAGCGGGCGGCTGTGCTGAGGAGGTTCGGTCGGGTCATCGGGGGCTTTCGGGGAGGCCGCGTCAGCGCCGGGCGGCTTGCCGGGCGACGCCGGCTCGCACCACGACGAGGCCGGAATCGCGTTCTTCGATCGGGGCGTCGACGGTCTTGGCGTCGGCGAGGCTGCGGAGCGCGAGCGAGAGCTGGCCGACGCGCTGAGCGAGAGCCAGGGTTTCGGCCTGGCCCGGCGTGACCTCGAGGGTCGCGGTCTCGCCGGTGACGACCTTCTCGCCGTTGCGCTCCTGCACGTTCTGCCCGATCGCGAGGACCCGGATGTTGCGCAGGATGGTCTCGGACATCTGGACGTCGACGCCGCCCGCCTTCGAGGCTTCGTCGTCGCGGTAGACGCGCAGCACGTCGACGCGGTCGTTCGGCAGGACGAAGCCGCCCGCGGAGGTCGCGCCGCGCGTGTCGATCGAGATGGCGACCGCCCGCATGCCGGAGGGCAGGATGGCGGACATGAAGCCCGAGCCGTCCGCCTTGATCACCTTCTCGCGGCGCACGGGCTCGCCCGCCAGGAAGCTCTGTCGGATGATGGCGCCCGCGAGCTCATCGAGAGCGCTGGGGCTCTGGGCCCGCGTGATCGCGCCCGAGGGGACGTAGTCCTGGGGCCAGGGCTGCCAGCGCATGTCGCCGGCCCTGAGAACCTGGCCGACCCCGAGATCGGCTCCCGCGACGAGCACCTCGGTCGTGCGGACCGGCGCCGCCTTCTCGACCACGACCGTCGCGGGCGGACTCGTGTTCGTCATCAGCAGCGCAGCCGCGCCGGCGGCGCTGACGGCGATCGCGAGAACCAAAAGACGGGCGGGCTTCATCAGGACCATCCGAACGCAACCAACGCGCTCATACTGGGCCCGCATTCGTCAAAGCATGGTTAACCGAACGTCTCGACTGAGCAGATATTTATCGTTTGCTGACCATGCGAGGCGACCCGCGCCGTTCAGCGGCGCGCGAGCGCCGGCCAGCGCCTGGATCGATCGGGGATGGCGAGCTCAGCCGGCTCCGGTCAACGGGACAGGGCGGCGAGCCAGAGCTCGGTTTGCGGGTAGACCGCGAGCGCGGCAGCCGCGAGCGCGACCCCGTAGGGCACCCCGCTCGCCGGGTCGTGGAAGCGCATGCACCAGGCGCCGCCGCGCTCGACGAGCCCGCGGGGCAGCCGCCGAAACGCCAGGATGACGAGGCTGAGCGCCCCGCCGGCCATCGCGGCGATGTACAGGTAATCGGGCAATTGACCGAAGCCGAGCCACAGCGCGGTCGCGGAGGCGAGCTTCGCGTCGCCGCCGCCCACCCAACCGCGGGCGAACATCAGGAAGGTGACGACGAGCACGGCCGCGCCGGCGGCGACGTGGAGGGCGATCGCCTCGACGGAGAGTCCGCCGATGGCGGCGACGCTGACGAAGCCGGCGACGAGAGCGAGGGAGACGCGATTCGGGATCGTCATCGTCAACAGGTCGCTCGCGCCCGCGAACAGGACGAGGGCGGGAAAGACGATGAGGAGTGCGATCTCGATCACGACACGATCCTTCCGGCCGGTCCCGGGCCCGCTCGCGGCCAGGCGACCGCCGAACGTCGACCCGATCCGGGCGGTCCCGGACGAATCCGGGACCCCGAGGACGGATCAGAGCATCAGCGCGTCAGGTTGTTGCCGACGGCAGTGAACGTCGTGTTGAGGTTCGTGCCGACCGTCTTGACGGCCGCGATGATGACGACCGCGATGAGGGCGGCGATGAGGCCATACTCGATGGCGGTCGCGCCAGACTCGTCCTTGACGAAACGTTTGGCCAGCTGGGACATGAGTTGCTCCATTCTCCTTAGCTCAGATCCGTCCGCCGGCCGCTGCGAGCCCGATCGGAACAGCGCTGGAAGGTACCGGCTCCCCGTTTCAACGAAGTTAAGATGATCTCGGCCGCCGACTGACGCCTTGCGCCAGCCTCGCCAAGGTTAGCGAACGCTTTCTCAACGTCGACGCCGCGCTTACTCTCAAGAATTCAGCCTTTCTTCACCAATCGAAGCGAGATTGCGGGACGGGACGCTTGGTTGTGGCAAGCGCGTCGGCGTTCACCGGACCTGCGATGCAAACCTTCACTCGACTCAGTTTCGGAACCCTTCTGGCCGTGGCGGCGATCGCTCCCGCGTCGGCCCGGGACGCGGCCAAGGTCGCCGAGATCGCGCCGGCTTCGCAGCAGGTCGCTCCGGTGTCGCAGCAGGTCGTACCGGTCTCGCAGCCGGTCGCACCGAAGGCGGTCGCGACGGGCGCCGCCGCGGTCGTCGTGCCGGCTCCCGATGCGCAGGGTCCTGCGGCCGCCACGCAGCCGGCGAGCGCTGCCGGCAAGGTCGGCGCGGCAACCCGCGGCGAGCTCAACGTCCTGGTGGATCGGGCCAAGGTGATCCGCCTCCCCGATCGCACACAGACGGTCGTGATCGGCAATCCGGCGATCGCCGACATCACGATTCAGAAGAACGGCGTCGCGGTCGTCACGGGCAAGAGCTACGGCGTCACGAACGTCATCGCGCTTGATAACGGCGGCAACCTGCTCGCCGAATCCATCGTCAGCGTCAGCGCGCCGACCGATTCCGTCCTCGTGGTGCAGCGCGGGCTCGAGCGGCAATCCTATTCCTGCACACCGGCCTGCCAGCCCTCCGTCGTCCTCGGCGACGCGAACGCGTTCTTCAGCGAGACGAGAGGCCAGGCCGATCAGCGCAACGCCTTCGCGTCGGGCCGGAACTGACGCGTCCGCGAATCGCGCAACCAAGCGGCAACCTCTCCGCGCTAGCCTCGGACGGCTCGCTCCTCCCGAGCGACGCCCCAGTTGAGCGCGCCCTTGAGCTCGATCGCCCCGCGCCGGCTCACGTTCCGGCTTCTCCCCCGCTTCCGCCGCCATCAGGGCGGCGCGACCGCCGTCGAGTTCGCGATCGTCGCGGCTCCCTTCTTCGCCTTCCTGATGGGCTCGCTCGAGCTCGCGCTGGCCTTCTGGTCGACGCAGGTGCTCGAGACCGCGGTCGCGAACGCCTCGCGGCAGATCTACACGGGACAGTTCCAGACCTCGGCCTCGAACCAGGGCCTCACCGCGGCCCAGCTGCAGTCGCAGTTCAAGAACCTCGTATGCAGCAACGTCAGCGCGCTCTTCGACTGCCCGAGCCAGGTCAGCGTCGACGTGCAGAAGGTGTCGACCTTCAGCAACGCGACGCTGCCGTCCCCGGTGAACGCGCAGAACCAGTACGACACGAGCGCCTACGGCTACAACGCGCCGGGGCCGCGCGACATCGCGGTCGTGCGCGCCTCGCTGAAATACCCGCTCTACGTCGGGCGCGTCGGGCAGATCATCCTGAATGCTGGCACCCTCGCGGACGGCAACCGCCTGATCATGGCGACGGCCGTCTTCCGGACCGAACCGTTCTGAGGTCCACCATGCCGACCCGGCCCTTCCCCGCGCTCGCGCGATTCCGCCAGGCCACGGACGGCGTCGCGGCCGTCGAATTCGCGCTTCTCGCGCCCGTTCTCGTCGTCCTGCTCCTCGGCCTCAGCGTCGTCACCCAGCGCGTCATGATGGACCGCAAGCTGACCTTGCTGTCCCGCGCCCTCGCGGACCTCACCTCGCGCGCCTCGAGCCTCGCCTCGACCGATCTGTCCGACACCTTCGCGGCGGCGAGCGCGATCATGCAGCCCTACAACAGCGCGACCGTGCAGATGGTCGTGACGAGCGTGCTCGTCTCGACCGACGCCCAGGGGAACCCCAGGGGCACGGTCGATTGGAGCTGCCGCTTCGTTCGGTCGGGCGCGTCCGGCACGACGCCGGCGCTCACGGCCCGCGCCGCGGGGAGCAACTATGCCGTGCCGGCCGGCTTCACCGGCGCGGGCTCCTTCATGCTCGTCGAGACCAAGCTGCCGCAGCCGACCACCACGGTGATGTTCAGCGGCGGCGACCTCGGCCAGACGACGACCTGGCCGGTGCGCGACACGACCAACGTCACGCTGTCCGGCGGCTGCCCGGCCTCCCCGGCCTGAGGCGGCGTCAGATGGTCTGGTTGTAGGCGCCGACCTCCGGGTTCTCCCGCAGGATCCCGTCGAGGCTCGCGAACATCTCGCGCATCCGCGCCTCGGAGGCCGGGCTCTCGACCACCACCACGAGCTCGGGCTTGTTCGAGGAGGCCCGCACGAGACCCCAGGTCCCGTCCTCGACCGTGACGCGAGCGCCGTTGACCGTCACGATGTCCCGGATCGGTTGGCCGGCGAGCGGCTGACCCTGCGACCGCATGGCTTCGAGCCGCTCGCGCACGCGGCCGACGACGTCGTATTTCACCTCGTCCGCGCAATGGGGCGACATGGTGGGCGAGCCCCAGGTCCTGGGCAGCTCGGCGTGAAGCTCGGACAGGGTCCGGCCCGGATTGCGGTCGAGCATGTCGAGAACCGCGATCGCGGTGACGAGGCCGTCGTCGTAGCCGCGCCCGACCGGCGCGTTGAAGAAGAAATGGCCCGACTTCTCGAAGCCCGCCAGCGCGCCGAGCTCCTTCACCCGGCGCTTGATGTAGGAATGGCCCGTCTTCCAGTAATCCGTGCGGGCCCCGAGCTCCTGCAGAACGGGGTCCGTCATGAAAAGGCCGGTCGATTTCACGTCGACCACGAATTGCGACGGCCCATGCACCCGGGCGAGGTCGCGGGCGAGCATCGCGCCGACCTTGTCGGCGAAGATCTCGTGGCCGGTCTCGTCGACGACGCCGCAGCGGTCGCCGTCGCCGTCGAAGCCCAGCGCGAGATCGGCCCCCTCCTGGCGCACGGCATCCGCCATGGCGTGGAGCATCTCCAGGTCCTCGGGGTTCGGGTTGTAGCGCGGGAAGGTGTAGTCGAGCTCGGCGTCGAGCGGGATCACCTCGCAGCCGAGCGCGGACAGAGCCCGCGGCGCGAAGGCCCCCGCCGTGCCGTTGCCGCAGGCCGCGATCACCCGAAGCCTGCGCGACAGCTTCGGCCGTCCCGCGAGGTCCGCGATGTAGCGCTCGGCAAGGTCGGGCACGAAGACGTAGGAGCCGCCGCCCGCGAGCGCGAAATCGCCCCCGAGAACGATCTCGCGCAACGCGCCCATCTCGTCCGGCCCGAAGGTCACGGGCCGTTCGGCCCCCATCTTCACGCCGGTCCAGCCGTTGTCGTTATGCGAAGCCGTCACCATGGCGACGGCCGGCACGTCGAGCGCGAACTGGGCGAAATAGGCCATCGGCGACAGCGCGAGGCCGATGTCGTGCACCCGGCAGCCAGCCGCCATGAGCCCTGAGACGAGCGCGTATTTCACGCTCGACGAGTAGGACCGGAAGTCGTGGCCCGTGACGATCTCCCGCCGAACCCCGAGGCGCCCGAGCAGCGTGCCGAGTCCGAGCCCGAGCGCCTGCACGCCCATGAGGTTGATCTCGGGCGGGACGGACGATCCCGGATGGCCGATCCACCAGCGCGCGTCGTACTCGCGAAAGCCCGTCGGCTTGACGAGCGGCAGGCTTTCGAACTCGTAGGTATTGGGTCGGAGCGCCGGGCGCGGCTTGGGATACATGCGGTCGTCCTCGAGCGATTTGCCCCGCGCTTACGCGATCGGCGGCCCGATGGGAAACCGTCCGGACCAGGCCGGCCGATGAGGTCGATTCCGTCCTGGGCAGGCCTCGGCGGCCTCTCCCTCGCCCTGACCTTGGCCCTCCAGGCCGCGCGGCTGCCCGCGTCGCTTCTTCTGGGTCCGATGCTGGCGGGCATCGCGCTCGGGGTCACGGGCATCCGGATCCGGGTTCCACGGCCGGCCTTCCTGGCCGCCCAGGCCGCGGTCGGCTGCCTCATCGCGCATTCGATCACGGCCGGCATCGTGGCATCCGTGCTCCAGGATTGGGTCGCGATGCTGCTCGTCGGCCTCTCGACGATCGTGTCGGCCGCGATGGTCGCCTGGGCTCTCGGGCGAAGCGGCCGGCTGCCCGGCACGACGGCCGCCTGGGGCGCCTCGCCCGGCGGCGCCTCCGCCATGGTGGCGATGGCGGAGGAGTTCGGGGCTGACGCCCGAATCGTCGCCTTCATGCAATATGCGCGCGTCGCCTGCGTGGTGCTGACCGCCTCGGCGGTCGCCCGGGTCGCGATGGGAGACGCGGCCGGCGCCACGCCGGCCTTGCCCGCCTTGCCGGCGCCCTTCGATTTCGGCGGCTTCGTCCTGACGATCGCGGTCGCGGCGGCCGGGATCGCGCTCGCGAGCGCGCTTCGCGTGCCGGCGGCGGGGCTTCTCGGGCCGCTCCTCCTCGGCTCCGTCCTGCACGCGGCCGACCTCGCGACCATGACGCTACCGGATCCGGTGCTCGCGCTCTCCTACGCGGCGATCGGCTGGTATGTCGGCCTGCGCTTCACGCGCGAGACGCTGGCTCTCGTCTGGCGCGCCCTCCCCCACATGCTCGCCGCGACCTTCGCGATGATCGCGCTCGGGGCCGGCTCCGCGCTCCTCCTCGTTCGGCTTCGGCACACGGATCCGCTGACCGCATTCCTCGCGACGACGCCCGGCGGGATCGACTCCGTCGCGATCATCGCGGTCGGGTCCGGCACGGACGTCCCCTTCGTGCTGGCCTTGCAGACGCTGCGGGTGCTCCTCGTCGTCGTGACGGGCGCGCCCGTCGCCCGGCTCGTGGCGCGGCTCTCGGCGCGCCAGACCGGCTGACGAGCCGTCACAGGATCACGGGATCGGAGGATCGCCCGATCCCAGGATCGGTCCGGCCCGGGCGCCGCCTCGACAGAGCCGGAACCGGCCCGTAGAACCCGGCCGTCCGGCCGTCCGCCTGGCGCGCGTGGCCCCACGGTGCTGTCCCCATGTCCGGCGTCAACGAGATCAGGTCCGCGTTCCTCGACTACTTCGCGAAGAACGGCCACGAGGTCGTGGCGTCCTCGCCGCTCGTCCCGCGCAACGACCCGACCTTGATGTTCACCAATGCCGGGATGGTGCAGTTCAAGAACGTCTTCACCGGCGTCGAGAAGCGCGCCTACGACCGGGCCGCCACGGCCCAGAAATGCGTGCGCGCGGGCGGCAAGCACAACGATCTCGACAACGTCGGGTATACGGCCCGACACCACACCTTCTTCGAGATGCTGGGGAATTTCTCCTTCGGCGACTACTTCAAGGAACGGGCGATCGAGCTCGCCTGGAACCTCGTCACGAAGGAGTTCGGGCTTTCGCGGGACCGGCTTCTCGTCACGGTCTATTCGGAGGACGAGGAGGCGGCCGGCCTCTGGCGGAGGATCGCGGGCTTCCCGGACGAGCGCATCATCCGCATCCCGACCTCGGATAATTTTTGGCAGATGGGCGACACCGGTCCCTGCGGGCCGTGCTCGGAGATCTTCATCGACCAGGGCCCCGCCCTGCAGGGCGGCCCGCCCGGCTCGCCGGACCAGGACGGGGATCGCTTCCTCGAGTTCTGGAACCTCGTCTTCATGCAGTTCGACCAGGTCGAGCCAGGCAGCCGCGTGCCGCTGCCCCGGCCGTCGATCGATACCGGCATGGGGCTCGAGCGGATGGCCGCCATCCTTCAGGGCGTCCACTCGAACTACGACACGGACCTTTTCCGCACGTTGATCGACGCGGTCGCGCACGCGGTCTCGCGGGCGCCTGAGCCCGAGACGCGCGCCTCCTACCGGGTGATCGCCGATCACCTGCGCGCCTCGGCCTTCCTGGTCGCGGACGGCGTGCTGCCCTCGAACGAGGGGCGCGGCTACGTGCTGCGCCGCATCATGCGGCGCGCCATGCGCCACGCCGAGCTGCTGGGAGCGCGCGAACCGGTCATGTTCCGGCTCGTGCCCGCGCTCGTGCGCGAGATGGGGCAGGCCTATCCAGAGCTCCTGCGGGCGGAGGCGCTGATCGGCGAGACTCTCCGGCTCGAGGAGACGCGCTTCCGGCGGACGCTCGAGCGTGGCCTCGCGATGCTCGACGAGGCGAGCCGGACGCTCGCACCCGGCGCCTCGCTCCCCGGCGAGACGGCCTTCACCCTCTACGACACGTTCGGCTTCCCGCTCGACCTGACGCAGGACGCGCTCAAGGCGCGCGGCGTCGGCGTCGACACGGATGGCTTCAAGGCCGCCATGCGGCGCCAGCGCGAGAAGGCGCGGGCCGCCTGGGCCGGGTCGGGCGAGGCCGCGACGGACACGATCTGGTATGGGCTGCGCGACCGGCTCGGCGCGACCGAGTTCCTCGGCTATGACACGGAGAGCGCCGAGGGCGTGGTCACGGCGCTGCTCAGCGACGGACGCGAGGTCCAGGCGCTTGAAGCGGGCGAACGTGGGCTCGCGATCCTCAACCAGACGCCGTTCTACGCCGAATCCGGCGGGCAGGTCGGCGACACCGGGATCTTCACGGGCGCCGGCCTCAGGGTCCGCGTGAGCGACACGGAGAAGAAGCTCGGCGACCTCTTCGTCCACCACGTCGCCGTGGAGGACGGGACGCTCGTGCTCGGCGCCTCGCTGCAGCTCGCGGTCGAGACTGCGCGGCGGTCCGCGATCCGAGGCCATCACTCGGCGACCCACCTCCTGCACGAAGCCTTGCGGCGCGTCCTCGGCGACCACGTCGCCCAGAAGGGGTCGCTGGTCGAGCCCGGACGCCTGCGCTTCGATTTCAGCCACCCGAAACCGATGAGCCCGGCCGAGATCGCGGATGTCGAGGACATCGCGAACCGGCTCGTGCTCCGCAACGAACCGGTCGTGACCCGGCTCATGGCGGTCGACGACGCGGTCGCGTCCGGCGCCCGCGCGCTCTTCGGGGAGAAGTACGGGGACGAGGTCCGGGTGGTGTCGATGGGAACCGATCCCGGCGAGGCACGCGCCTTCTCGGTCGAGCTCTGCGGCGGCACGCACGTCGCGCGCACGGGCGATATCGGGATCATCGCCATCCTGTCCGAGAGCGCGGTCGCGGCCGGCGTGCGCCGGATCGAAGCACTGACGGGCGAGGCCGCGCGCCGGCACCTCACGGGCGAATCCCGCGCCCTGCGGGAGGTCGCGGCGGCCCTGAAGGCGCCGCTCGCGGACGTGCCGGAGCGGCTGACCACCCTGCTCGAGGAGCGGCGCCGGCTCGAGCGCGACCTCGCCGAGGCGCGCCGCCGGCTCGCCATGGGCGGAGGCGCCGGCCAGGACGAGATCCGGATCGTCAGCGGGGTCAATTACCTCGCCAAGGTGCTGCGGGACGTGCCGGCCAGGGACCTGAAGCCGCTCGTCGACGAGGCGAAGAAACGCGTCGGCTCCGGCGTCATCGCCTTCGTGGCGGTCGACAAGGACGAGCGCGCGAGCCTCATCGTCGGCGTCACGGACGATCAGGTCGGCCGGACGAACGCGGTCGATCTCGTGCGGACGGGCGCGGCCGCGCTCGGCGGCAAGGGCGGTGGCGGCCGACCGG
Source organism: Methylobacteriaceae bacterium (assembly GCA_019247255.1). Lineage (GTDB taxonomy): Bacteria > Pseudomonadota > Alphaproteobacteria > Rhizobiales > Beijerinckiaceae > Enterovirga. The sequence continues at coordinate 12,404 of JAFAPJ010000379.1, forward strand.
ACATGGCCCAGGCCGGCGGGCCGGACGGCGCCAAGGCGGAAGCGGCGCTCGCGGCCGTCGAGGCGGCGCTCGCGGCCGCCTGACATGCCGGAGGACGTGCCGAGGGTCACCCTGCGCCGGCGCGTCTTCGAGCTCATCGATCACGGCTCGACCGACCTGCCTTCGCGGCTCGTCGACGGATTTCTCATCGCGCTGATCGTCGTCAACGTCGTGGCGACCGTCCTCGACTCGGTGCCCGACCTCGCGACGCGTTACGAGGCGGCCTACTCGGCGCTCGAGCTCGTCTCGGTCGGGATCTTCACGGCCGAGTACCTGCTGCGACTCTGGTGCGCCCCGGAACACGTGCTCCACGGCCGTCTCGGAGCCTGGCGATCGAGGTTCGCGGCCGCGACCCGGCCAAGCCTTCTCATCGACCTCGCGGCGATCGCGCCCGTCTACGTGGCGCTCCTGACGCCGCTCGATCTGCGCGTCCTCCTGGTCCTGCGCCTCCTCCGTTTCCTCAAGCTCGCGCGCTACTCGCCGGGCCTCGCCACCCTCATCGAGGCGATCGTGGCGGAGCGACGCGCGCTCGGCGCCTGCGTCGTGATCCTGCTCGGAGGCGTACTCTTCGCCGCCTCGCTCATGCACTACGCGGAGGCCGACGCGCAGCCGGACAAGTTCGGCACCATCCCGGACGCGATGTACTGGGCCTTCATCACGCTGACCACCGTCGGATACGGCGACGTCGTGCCCGTGACGCCGCTCGGCAAGGCCATCGCGTCGCTCAGCGCGATGCTGGGCATCGTCTCGCTCGCCCTCCCGGTCGGCATCCTGGCCTCGACCTTCGCGGAGGAGATCCGCCGGCGCGACTTCGTCGTGACGATGACGATGGTCGCGAAGGTGCCGCTCTTCGCCGAGCTCTCCGCGTCCGAGATCGGCGCGATCATGCGCCACCTGCAGGCCCGCACGGTCGAGCCCGGGGAAGCGATCGTGCGCAAGGGCGAGCCCGCGACCGCCATGTTCTTCATCACGGGCGGCAACGCCGAGGTGGATCTCGGGGCCCGGACGGTCCGCCTCGGACCCGGCGACTTCTTCGGCGAGATGGGCCTCCTCGCCAAGCGGCCCCGGAACGCGACGGTCTTCGCGGCGACGCCGATGCGTCTTCTCGCGCTCGAGGGCGACGACCTGCGCTACCTGATGAGCCAGACGCCCAAGATGGCGGCTCAGATCCAGCGCGTCGCCGAGCGGCGCGCGGAGGCGGCGGGCTCCGGCTGAGGCGCGGGTGCCGTCAGGATTTCAGCTGAGCGATCGTATAGGTCGCCGAGAGCCAGTTGCTCGGCACGCCGCTGAGAAAGGCCGAGAAGAGCTGGAACTGGTGAGTGTAGGTCGTCGTCACGACGACGCCGACCTGACCGGTCGGGATCGTGGCTGCGGCGGCGGTCTTCTCGGCATCGGTCAGCGAACGTCCGGTCGGGTAGGCGTAGACGGCGACCGGTCCCGAGCTCGACATCTGCACCTGGGCGAGCGTCAGCGTCAGCCGCGATTGCGCGAGCTGCGGCACGATGTTGGCGACGGTCATCGTCGAGGCGAGCGTCGTCAGCTCCGTCGCGCAGGTTCCGGCCGGGTTGTCGGAGCAGTCGGCCCAGGCCGCGGCGTATTGCGCGGCGAGCCGGTTGGCGCCGTTGAAGGCCTGGAACGCGACCCCGTATTCGACGACCCCGGCGGTCATCAGCAGCATGACGGGCAGGACGAGCGAGAACTCGACGATCGCGGTTCCGTCCGTTCGCCGGAGGAGGGAGCGCAGGTTGCGGCGCATGCGGTCAGCGCCCCTGCCGGCGCACGATCGCGCTCGCGCGCGCTTGGAACACCTGGCTCAGCCCCGGCCAGAGCACGGGCACCGATGCGACCGCCCGCAGCACCAGGATGCTCGTCGTCGTGCCGTAATCGGCCGTGCCGTCCGTGACCGGGACGGAGGCGGCGGCGAGGCCCGTCACGGGGCGGATCTCGACCGCAAGCTGCGAGGCGTTCTTGGCGAAGGGTCCGGCATTGCTCTTGACGTTGTCCTTCAGGGTCGCGGCGTCCGGCGAGGTGGCCGGGTTGGCGAGCGAGAAGTTCGTCCGCAGTGCATCGGCCGTCTTGATCACGCCCGCATCCAGCGCGGATTGAGCGAGGTAAAAGAGGCCGATCTGCAAGGTCGCGAGCAGGATCAGGATGAAGGGCGCCGCGACGAGGGCGAACTCGACGGCCGCGGCGCCGCTCTCGTCGCGTCGGTAGACCTTCGCCGAACGCCTGAGCGCGCGCTTGAGGCTCATGGCGCGGGCGCGGGCGTCACGAACGGATCGGCGACGATCGAGAAGCCCGAGAACTGGATCGTGGCGCCGGGTTGCGGGTCGGGGACCGGGATCGTGACGAAGCTCGAGGGCGGCGACGTCGTGGTCGGGCTCGCGAGGGCGGTCAGCTTGACGTCGTCGACGGCGCCGCCGAGGCCCTCGCCCGTGCCGAGCGCCGAGAAGGTGAGCCAGTAATAGGCCGGCTTGACGATCTTGATGGTGGCCGAGCGCGATTGCCAGGACGTGGCGTAGCCGCAGATGTCGAGGAGCGGGTTGACCTGGCTGCTGTTGTAGGCCGTCAGCGACACGCCGTTCGGAGGCACGGTCGGTGTCGTGGAAACGGTGCCGTTCGGGTTCGTGTAGCTAGTGGCCGAGCCGACGGCGCCGCCACCGATCGGGGTTGAGGCGAGCTGAGCGTGGCTCATGAACACGCCCACGATGTTGGTGTCACGTCCGGTCGTTTGCGCGCTGCCGAAGAAGCGGTCGGTTCCGGTTTCCGTGCCGGTCAGCGCCGAGACGTTCGCCGCGCTTGGGGTCGCGCCGCAATAGCTCGTGTTCAGCGACGGGAAGAACACGTCGGGGACGTACTTGTAATCGACGCGGTAATAACCGGGGACGAGCAGGAAAGGCCGGGAGATCAGTCGGTTACCCGCGGAGGGATTGACCGCGTCGAGCTGCAGCGATTGCTGGCCTTCGGCCGACCCGCTCACGAGGTACGGGACAGAGTTGTAGGGCGCGGCCGCCCAGCCCGACGCCGCCTGGTTGGGCCAGCCCGAGCTCGAGGTCCCGCTCGTGCCGGTGCTCTGGTTCATGTTCCCGTCGGTGTAGCCGATGCCCGAGTAATTGGCCGTGTAGGTCGGGCTCTCGAACGTGTCGCGGAACAGCGTCTTGTAGCTCCCGTTCGGCTGCCAGGCGGTCGGGAAGCTGTCGGCAAGAGTGCCGGTGCAGATCTGCGGGCAGAGTCGGATGTTGTCGAGGCCGCCGCCCCAGCTGTCGTTCACCCCGTCCGCCGCGAAGGTCAGCCAGTAGAAGCCCGGCGTCGTGACGTTGATGCGGACGCTGCGCTCGATCCAGCTTGGCGAGTAGACGCACATGTCGATCAGACTGGAGCCGGCGAGCGTCTGCGATCCGTCGATCGTCGTATGAGTTGGCGGCATGTTGCCGACGCTGAGATCCAGATAGACGTTGATCTGGTTCGTCCGGCTGACATACGGGCTGTAATCCGCGTTCGAGGAATTGGCCCAGGACAGGTCGGAGGCGGTCGAGGCGCAGACCGCGACGGGGTTGTAATCTGCGTAGACGACCCGGGCGATG
>JAFAPJ010000388.1 GCA_019247255.1 Methylobacteriaceae bacterium
GAGGCCGCGCAGCGGGAAGATCTGCCAGAACGAGCCGCCCGCGAAGAGCACGATGAGTAGGATCGCGAACAGGAAGCTCGGGATCGCGTAGCCCACGATCACGACCGCCGACGTCCAGATGTCGAAAGGCCGTCCGTCGGTCACCGCCTTCTTGATCCCGAGCGGGATCGAGATCGCGTAGGACAGCAGCGTCATCCACAGGCCGAGCGTGATCGAGACGGGCAGCTTCTCCCGGATGAGCTGCAGGACCGAGACGTCGCGGAAGTAGCTCCGGCCGAAATCGAAGCGGGCGTAGTCCCCGATCATCTTCAGGAACCGCTCGTGCGCCGGCTTGTCGAAGCCGAACTGCTTCTCGAGCTGTGCGATGAAGGCCGGGTCGAGGCCCTGCGCGCCGCGATAGCGGGAGTTAGACTCGCCGCCGCCTGCCTGCGGACGGGCCCCGCCGAGATCGCCGCCGCTCCCGCCCGAGACCCGCGAGGCGGCTCCCGCATCGGTGCCCCGGATCTGCGCGAGCACGCGCTCGACCGGGCCGCCCGGCGCGAATTGCACGATGACGAAGGAGATCAGCATGATGCCGAGCACCGTCGGGATCATGAGAAGGAGCCGGCGCAGGACGTAGGCGGCCACGGGTCAGCTCCGGCGCCAGGTCGTCGTCCCGAGCCGCGGGGCGGGTCGGCTCACCCGCGCGCGCCCGCCTTGGACCACCAGGTCTGGGGGGCGCCCAGCGCGTAGGCCGGCGGCTCGGGCGGACGCTCGAAGACGTCCCAATAGGCGATCGGGTTGGAGCCGCGGTACCACATCGGCACCCAGTATCGCCCGGCGCGGAGCACGCGGTCGAGAGCCCGGCAGGCCGCGACGAGCGCCGGGCGGTCCTCGGCCGCGACGATCCTATCGAGCAGGGCGTCGACGACCGGGTCGGCGATGCCGGCGATGTTCTGCGAGCCGCGCGTCGCGGCCGCGCGCGCGCTGAAAAGCTGACGCAAGGCTTCGCCCGGGGTCGGCGAGTTCGAGAACCGCTGCGTGACGAGGTCGAAGTCGAAATCCTCCAGCCGCCGCTGATATTGCGCCGGGTCGACGACCCGGATGGCGCCGGCGATCCCGAGCAGGTTCAGGTTGCGGATGAAGGGCTGCGTATGCGGCTGCAGCGTCTGCTGGAAATCGAGGAACTCGACCGCGAGGGGCTCGCCGGAGGGCAGCTTCAGGACGGAGCCGTCCCGCTTGCAGCCGGCTTCCCGCAGAAGCTCGTTCGCGCGGCGCAGAAGCCCGCGATCCTGGCCCGAGCCGTCGGAGCGCGGCGGCGACCAGGGCTCGCCGAACACCTCCGGGGCGAGGCTCGCCCGATGCGGCGCGAGAAGGGCGAGCTCGCCTTCGCTCGGGCGGCCCTCCGCCTTCAGGTCCGAGTTCTCGAAGTACGAGGCCGTGCGGGCATAGGCCCCGTACATGATCGTGGCGTTCGTCCACTCGAAATCGAAGGCGAGCCCGATCGCCTCGCGGATCCGCGGGTCCTTGAACTTGTCCCGGCGCGTATTGAAGAACCAGCCCTGCATGCCGGACGGCGTGCGGTCGGGCAGCACCGCGCGCTGGACGCGCCCGTCCTGCGCGGCGGGGAAATCATAGCCCGTCGCCCAGATGCGGGCCGTGAATTCCTGGCGAAAGTTGAACACGCCCGCCTTGAACGCCTCGAAGGCGACCTGCCGGTCCCGGAAATACTCGAACCGGACCTCGTCGAAATTGTTCTGCCCGACATTCACGGGCAGGCGCGCCCCCCAGAAGTCGCGCAGGCGCTGGAAGGCGACAAAGCGGCCGACCTCGAAATGCGATACCCGGTACGGCCCGGAGGAGGGCGGCGGCTCGAGGCTCGCGGCCTCGAAGTCGCGCGTGGCGTCATAGGCGGCCGAGAAGATCGGCAGCGTGGCCACGATGAGCGGGAGATCCCGGGCGCGCTCGGGCGCGAAGCGGGCCCGGACGACGTCGTCCCCCTCGGCCTCCGAACCTTCGAATTGCAGCAGCGCCTGGCTGATGCGGGGGTGGCCTTTGGTCTTCAGGATGTTGTGCGAGAAGGCGACGTCGGCGGCGGTGACCCGCGCACCGTCGTCGAAGCGCGCCTCGGGCCGAAGTCGAAACGTGTAGGTCAGCCCGTCGACGCTGCGCGAGACGGAGCGGGCGACGTAGCCGTAGACGGCGTCGGGCTCGTCGAGCGCCCGGACCATCAGGCTCGCGGCCGTGAGCCCGCCGTCGCCCGGCGCTCCCATGCCGGCCGCGCCATCGCCCTTCAACACGTAGATGTTGAGCGTATTGAACGTGTCGAAGTTCTGGTTGCCCGCGACCGTGGCGATCTGGGACGAGAAGCTGCCGCCCTTCGGCGCGTCCGGCCGCACGTAGTCGAAATGCGGGAAGTCGGCGCCGTATCTGAGGTCGCCGAAGATCGAGAGGCCGTGGCTCGTCGCCTCGGTGGCGGCGCGGGCCGTCGGCATCCCGATCGCGCCGGCGACGCCGACGGCGCCGAGTCCGGCGAGGACGGCGCGGCGCGGCGGGTCGAAGCGCCGCGTCCTGGTCACCGCGGCGCCCCGGTCTTCGCGGCGAGCGCCTGGTCGTACCACCAGATCGAGGGAAAACCCGAGCCGCCGAATTCGGGCAGTCGCTCGGGGCGGCCAAAGCGGTTCCAGCGCGCGGTGCGGATCACGCGCGAGGACCATTGCGGCACGACGAAATCCTGGGCGAGGAGCACGCGGTCGAGCGCGCGCGTGGCGGCGACCAGAGTCTCGCGGTCTTCCGCGAAGACGATCCGGTCGATCAGCGCGTCGATCGCATTGTCCTTGATGCCGACGACGTTCCGGGACCCCGAGCGGTCGGCCGCCGCCGAGCCCCAGAATTCGCGCTGTTCGTTGCCGGGCGACAGAGACTGCGCCCAGAGCTGGGTCGTGACGTCGAAATCGAAGCTGCGCAGCCGGTTCTGGTACTGCGCGGGGTCGACGACCCGGAAATCGACCGCGATGCCGATGCGTTCGAGCGCCGCCCGGTAGGGCAGCACCACGCGCTCCGTATTCTGGTCGTATTCGAGGAACTCGACCCGGAGCGGCTGGCCCGACGCCTTGCTGACGAGCTGCCGGCCGCGCAGCTCGTAGCCGGCGGCCTGGAGCAGCTGCAGGGCCTCCCGCAGATTCGCCCGCACGGCCTCGGACGAGCCGTTCACCGGGTTCGCGTAGGGCGTCGTGAAGACGCGCGCGGGGACGAGCTCCTTCAGCTCGTCCAGGATCTGCTTCTCGCGCCCTTCCGGCAGGCCGGAGGAGGCGAGCTCTGTCCCGAAGAAGTAGGAATCGACCCGCTGATAAAGGCCGTACATCAGCGTCCGGTTCGTTTCTTCGAAATCGAAGGCGAGGTTGAAGGCGCGCCGGACGCGCTGATCCTGGAATTGCGGGCGCCGCAGGTTGAACGCGAAGGCCTGCATGACGCCGCTCGCGCGGACCGGGAACTCCTCGCGCAGGACGCGACCCTCGGCGACCGCCGGGAAGCTGTAGGCGGTCGCCCAGTTCCGGGCGCTGTTCTCCGCCCGATAATCGTACTGGTCGCCCTTGAAGGCTTCGACCAGGACCGTCGTGTCGCGGAAATACTCGAAGCGGATCTCGCGGAAATTGTGCCGGCCCCGGCCGACATTCAGGTCGCGGGACCAGTGATCCGGCACGAGTTCGTAGAGCGCGTAGCGGCCCGGCTCGAAGGCCTTCAGGCGATAGGGGCCGGATCCGAGCGGCGGCTCGAGCGTCGTGAGCGTCGGGTCCCGGCGCGTGCCGTTCGGCGCGGTCCCGGTCCACCAATGCCTGGGGAAGATCGGCAGTTCGCCCACGATCTGAGGCAGCTCGCGGTTACCGGTCTCCGAGAACGTGAAGGTGACCTCGCGCTCGCCCGTCCGCTCGGCCTTGACCACGTTATGGTAGTAGAAGCCGTAGGTCGGGCTGTTCGCCTTCAGGACCTCGAAGCTGAAGATGACGTCCTCGGGCGTGATCGGTCGACCGTCGTTGAAGCGCGCCTCCGGCCGGATCCGGTAGGCGACCCAGCCGCGGTCGTCGGGGAAGCGCACCGCCTCGGCGACGAGGCCGTATTCCGTGCCGACCTCGTCCTCGGAGGGCGTCATGAGCGTCTGCAGGACAAAGGGGCCGATCCCGGCCTCGAGCTCGCCCTTCACGCCCGACACGATCAGGTTGAAGTTGTCGAAGGTGCCCTGCTGCCCGAGACGGAGAAGACCGCCCTTGGGCGCGTCGGGCCGTACATAGGCGAAATGGGGGAAGCCCGGCGCATATTTCGGCTCGCCGAGAAGCGAGAGGCCGTGCCGCCACTCCGGCTCCGTCGTGGCCGGCGCGGCTGGACCCGGAAAGGCAGCCGCCAAGGTCGCGGCGCTGGCTCCTGCGATGACGTCGCGGCGCGACGGTCTTGACGCCCCCAAGTCTTCGATCATGCCCGGACGAGGCCGCACCATTATGTCGGCTTTGCGTCCGCAGCGACGCGGCGCGTCACCTCACTTCGGCTGGTCGGCGCCGCCACCCTGCGGCTGCGTGGCCGGGATCTGGGTCGGGGTCGGCTGGTCCTTGGCGGCCGGCTGGGGCTGGTTCGTCGCCGGCTGCGGGTTCGCCTGGAGGGCGGCCGGGGCCGGATCGACCTTCTGGCCGGGAAGGCTGGGCGATGGCTGCTGGGTCGCCTGGCTCGGCGACCCGGTCGGGGCCGTGGCGGGCGAGCCGGGTCGGGGCGCGGTCGGGGAGCCCGGGGCCGGAGATCCGGCCGGCGCCGTCTGGGCAGGCGTCGCGGCGGCGGCCTGAGCGGGCGGCAGCGGCACCGGATTATCCGACAAGGATTGCAGGTAGCGGATCACGTCCGCCCGCTCCTTCGGGCTCGAGATGCCCGCGAAGGCCATGATGGTGCCCTTCACGTAGCCCTTCGGGTTCGCGATGAAGTGGTCGAGCTCGTCGAACGACCACTCGCCGCCCTTCTCCTTCATGGCCGCCGAATAGGCGAAGCCCTCGTGCGAGCCCTTCGGACGGCCCACCACTCCGTAAAGGGCGGGGCCGATCTTGTTGGGGCCACCCTTCTCGAAGACGTGGCAGGCCTGGCACTTCTTCGCCGCGCCCTCGCCGCGCTTGGCGTCGGCGCTCGCGAGCCGGACGGGGAGAGGCTCGGCCTGCGCGCCCTGGTCGCCGGCGGCCGCGGGCTGCACCGGCTCGGGCACGGGCAGGTCGTAGCCCGGCACGGCAGGCTTCTTGGGCGTATAGATGACCTGCGAGAAGATGCTGAGACCCATCGCGAAGAGGAGCGTCCCGAGCACGGCGCCCATGATCTTGTTGAGCTCGAACGAATCCATCGCGTAAGGTCCCTGGCGCGGCTCTGCGGCCGCCTCGTCCCGATGCGGACGAGCGCTCTCACCATAATCCGGCCACGGTGACAACGCCGGCCGGCCCGCGACCGGCTTGCCGCGAGGTCGCATCGTGCTAGAGGCGCGCACCACCTCGACCCTGTTCGCCTCGTGTCCGACCCCCTCGTGCTCATCCCGGCGCGGCTCGCCGCCACGCGCCTGCCCGACAAGCCGCTCGCCCTCATCGCGGGCGAGCCCATGATCGTCCATGTCTGGCGTCGCGCGGTCGCCGCCGGGATCGGGCCGGTCGCGGTCGCGGCCGATTCGCCCGCCATCGTCGCGGCGATCGCCGAGCGGGGCGGCCGCGCGCTCCTGACACGCCCGGACCACGCCTCCGGCTCAGATCGCATCTCCGAGGCTGCCGAGGCGCTGGACCCCGAGGGCCGGCACGACGTCGTGGTGAACGTGCAGGGCGACCTGCCCACGATCGAGCCCGAGACGATCGCCGCTTCGCTCCTGCCGCTCGCGGAGCCCGCGGTCGACATCGCGACCCTCGCGGCCGTGATCACGCGCGAGGAGGAGCGGACGGCGCCCTCCGTCGTGAAGCTCGTGGGGTCCGAGATCCGGCCCGGGCGCCTGCGCGCGCTCTACTTCACACGAGCGAGCGCGCCCTGGGGCGAGGGCCCGCTGCTCCACCATATCGGGCTCTACGCCTATCGACGGCGCGCGCTCGCCCGCTTCGTCGCGCTTCCGCCCTCGGCCCTGGAGCGGCGCGAGAAGCTCGAGCAACTGCGGGCGCTCGAGGCCGGCATGCGGATCGACGCCGCCATCGTCGGCGCCGTTCCGCTCGGGGTCGACACGCCGGCCGACCTCGCTCGGGCCCGCGCCATCATCGAGACCGGTCGGGATCCCGAATGACCGCCACCATCTCCTTCCAGGGCGAGCCCGGTGCGAACTCGCACACGGCCTGCGCCGAGGCCTGCCCGGACCACGCCCCGCTGCCCTGCCCGACCTTCGAGGACGCCTTCGCGGCGGTGACGGACGGGGCGGCCGAGCTCGCCATGATCCCGATCGAGAACTCGATCGCCGGACGGGTGGCGGACATCCACCACCTCCTGCCGACCTCAGGGCTCCACATCGTCGGCGAGCACTTCCTCCCGATTCACTTCCAGCTGATGGCGCTTCCGGGCGTCGCGCTCGCCGAAATCCGTAGCGTCCACAGCCACATCCACGCGCTCGGACAGTGCCGGAAGATCATCCGCCGGCTCGGGCTGAAGCCGGTCGTCGCTGGCGACACGGCGGGCGCGGCCCGGGAGGTGGCGGAAGCCGGCGACCGGACCCGCGCGGCCCTCGCGCCGCGGCTCGCGGCTTCGATCTACGGGCTCGAGGTCCTCGCCGAGGACGTGGAGGACGAGGCCCATAACACGACGCGCTTCGTCATCCTGTCGCGGCAGGCCCGCCCGCCCGCGGCGGAGCCGGGGGAGGCGGTCACGAGCTTCGTGTTCCGGGTCCGCAACCTGCCGGCGGCGCTCTACAAGGCGCTCGGCGGCTTCGCGACGAACGGCGTCAACATGACGAAGCTCGAGTCCTACATGGTGGAGGGCCAGTTCACCGCGACGCAGTTCTACGCGGAGGTGGACGGCGCACCGGACGATCCGCCCCTCGCCCGCGCGCTCGAGGAGCTCGCCTTCTTCTCTCGCGAGTTTCGGCTGCTCGGCGTCTACCGATCCCATCCCTTCCGGCGCAGCGTCAACGGTGCGTAGGTTTGTCGCGCGGCGCACGCCCCGTCTCCGCATTTTCGCCACGCTGCCGCCCCGCCAGGGCCCAGGTGTCGAGTAATCTCCGACCTCAGTTGCTCCGCTCCGACGCGGTCTCGGCTATGTCAGCCCCCCAGCCCACCGGGGCGGCGACGGAGTAGAGAAGCAATCAGGGCCGCCCGAAAGGGCGGCCCTTCGCTTTTCCGGCCTCGCGATGTCATTTCAGGAGCCGGCAGGGACCGGCACCAGGCCGTAGCGGTCCATGATCTCCCGGATCTTCGCCTCGTCCGGCGGGACACCCGCGGCGAACAGCGCCGCGACCTCGCGAAAGTAGGCGGGTCCGAGGACGCCAGGGGTCAGCACCCCGAGGCATCGGGCCGTCTCGGCGCCGCGATTCTCGAAGCCGTGGACGATCCCGCGCGGGATGAAGGCCGTATCGCCCGGGCCGATCCCGACCTCCTCGCCGTCGATCGTGAAGGTGAGAACGCCCGCGACCCCGTAGACCGTCTCCTCCCAGCCCCGGTGATAATGGGGCACCGGGACTTGGGCGCGCGGCGGGACCGTCAGCTCGAAGAGGTCGAGCGCGCCGCCCGTCTCGTCCTTGCTGCGCAGGAACGTCAGCGTGAGCGACCCGATGCGAATGGTCTCGGCCATGTCCGCCTCCGGCAAGCTTGCCGCGCCTGGGGAAAGGTGATCAGCCCTGCCCGGCTCGCGCCCGAGGCGCAACGTCGAGGAGGTGGGAGATGATCCGGGTCGGGATCGGCGGCTGGACCTTCGCGCCGTGGCGCGGCCCCTTCTATCCGCCGGGTCTGCCGCATGCCCAGGAACTCGCCTATGCGGCCGGTCAGGTCACGGCGATCGAGATCAACGGCACGTTCTACCGGACGCAGTCGCCGGACAGCTTCGCCAAATGGGCGGCCGAGACGCCCGACGGCTTCGTGTTCACGGTCAAGGGCCATCGCTCGGTCACCAATCGGAAGAGCCTCGCGGAGGCCGGCGAATCGATCGCCTTCTTCCTCGACAGCGGGGTCGCGGCGCTCGGCCCGAAGCTCGGTCCGATCCTCTGGCAGCTCGCGCCCTTGAAGAGGTTCGCGGCCGCCGACCTCGAGGCCTTCCTGCGGCTCCTGCCCCCCGAGCGGCACGGGATCCGGCTTCGCCACGCGCTCGAGGTTCGTCATCCGAGCTTCCTCGACCCGGCTTTCGCGGAGCTCGCCCACCGCTACGCGATCCCGGTCGTCTACGCGGACCACGAGAGCTACGCGGCCTTGGCCGACCCGTCGGGCGACTTCGTCTATGCGCGGCTTCAGCGCGCGAAGGACAGCGAGCCCGCCGGCTACGCGGGCCAGGCGCTCGACGCCTGGGCGGACCGGGCCCGGATCTGGGAGCGCGGTGGCGTCCCGGCCGACCTGCCGCGGGTCGGGACCGGCGCGGTCCCGCCGCCCGGCGAGGAAGCCGCCCGCGACGTGTTCGTCTTCTTCATCGCGGGCGACAAGGTCCGCAATCCGGCGGCGGCGACCGCGCTCATCAGCCGGTTGTAGCACCGCCGACCCGGTCCGACACCTCGTCCACGATCCGGGCGATCGCGTCCGGCGCAGCGTAGTGGAGCATGTGGCCGATCCCGGGCATCCTGTGCAGCGTGCTCCCGGAGATGGCTCCCGCGAGCCGCACGGCCTGCTCGGGTTCGATCATCCGGTCCCCGTCGCCCGTGACGACCGCGACCGGCAGCGCGAGCTCGCCGTAGCGGCGGCTGAGCTTGGCGGCGGACGGGATCATGATGCCGGATTCCTCCGCGCTCGCGCGCAGCTGCCAGGGGCGCAGCGCCAGCTCGCGCGGAAAATGATCCCGGAAGCGGCGCGGCGTCGGCCGCGGCGAGAAGATGCGACGCACGAGAAGCGGGAAGATCGCCCGGCTGAGGAGGGGCGAGGCCGTGTAGAGCAGCGCGTCGCCGACAACCGGCAGCGCGGGCGGGGCCATCAGCCAGACGTCGATCCGGGCGCTCGGGAAATAGGGCCCGGACATCAGCACGAGCCCGCCGACCTCGTCCGGGTGGTCGAGCGCGAGCGCCAGCGCCGGCAACGTGCCCCAGGAATGGCCGACGACGACCGGCCGCTCCATGCCGATCCGATCGATGAACCGGGCGATGAGACCGGCCTGCGCGGCCGGGCCCCAGACCCGGTCGCGTGGACGCGGCGTGTAGCCGTAGCCAGGCCGATCCATCGCGACCACCCGATGACGGCGCGCCAGTCGGTCGAGAAGACCGCTCAGTGCGAAATCCTCGGTCGTGGCGCCGTTGCCGTGCAGGAGAAGGACGGGCGGTCCCTCCCCGGCCTCCACATGGTGCACGGGCAGGCCGCCGATCGATACGAAGCGCCCGGTCGGCGGACGGGCCTTCTCGGCGGCGCGGGCCCGCCACCACTCAGCCGCGGCGAGGCCGGCGAGCGCGGCGGCCGCTCCGGCCAGGACCCTGCCGCGCGCGCCCGCGGCGGCGCCGGTCCGCACGGCATTCTTGACGATCTGATCCATGAGCCTCGCCCGAACCCCCGCGAAGGAAGCGCGGGCGCGCCGGCGAGTTCCGCGACCGTCCGGTCAGGCCGTGCCCGTCGCGCTCGGGTCAGAACCGTCCGGAGAAGGCGATCGGCTCCGCGGGTCTCGCTCGTTCGGGGCTTCGCCGGGGCGGCGCGTAGGCCTGGGGACGCGTGCGCCCCGTCAGCTCGTCGGCGAGCGACCGGATGAGCCCGTCCGCGACCGCTCGCGCCGTTCCGAGGATCGCCTGGTTGCGGCGCGCCTCGTCCTGCACGCGCTCCTGCGCGGCCCGGAGCTCCGGCAGGAGGTCCGGCACGAGACGCTTCAGCGCGATCGCGTTCGCCTTCGCGGCCTCGAGCGCCCGCAGGTAGTTCGCCGCGGCCTCCGCCTTGCGCGGCGCCTCGGCGAGGCCCGCCCGGATGCGGCCCTCCGCCACGAGCGCCGCCTCGGTCGCGAGCGCTTCCGCCATGGCGTCCGTCGCGGCGAGCGTGCCGGCAACGAGCGCTTCCGCGGCGGCGCGGTCTCCGATCGCCGGTCGGGTGCGGGAGCGGTCAGCCATGGGTCGGCCCTTCCTGGAGCTGGAGGACGGAGCGGTAGATCTGATCGGCGATGCCGACCCCGCCCGCTTTCGAGATCTGCTTCGCGTAATGGTCGACGAGCATGGAGCGGTGGATGCCGCTCGTGCCGTTATCGCCGAGCGGCCCGTCCTCGCCGGCCGCCTGCATGGCGGTGTTGAGCGACTGCTCGAGGAACATGCTCTCGAAATCCTGGGCGGTCTTGCGGGCCGGGTCCTGACCGGGCGGCTTCGCCACGGCGCTCGGCTTCGCGGCCGCGGCCTTCCCGGCCGCGTTTCCGATCTGCGAGATGACGCTGCCGGCGACCTGGAGACCGATCAAGGCGAGGGGCGCCACCATCACATCACCTCGATCTCGGCCTGAAGCGCGCCGGCCGCCTTGATCGCCTGCAGGATGGAGATCAGATCCCGCGGCCCGATCCCGAGGGCGTTGAGCCCGTCGACGAGCTCGCGCAGGGAGACGCCCTCGCCGACGAGCGCGAGCTTGTTCTTCTCGCCCGTATCGACCTTGAGGTTGGTGCGCGGTACGACCACCGTCTCGCCCTGCGAGAAGGGCTCGGGCTGGCTCACCTGCGGCCGCTCCGAGATAGTCACCGTCAGGTTGCCCTGCGCGACCGCGACCTGGGACACGCGCACGTCCCGCCCCATCACGATGATGCCCGAGCGCTCGTCCACCACGATGCGGGCGGTCTGGTCCGGCTCGACCCGCAGCTGCTCGATCTCGGTCAGGAGCTGGATCATGTTGCCCCGGTACTTGGCGGGAATCTGGACCGCGACCGTCGAGGGATCGGTCGGCTCGGCCGCGTCCCCGCCCAGAAGGTCGTTGATGGAGGCCGCGATCCGCTTCGCAGTCGTGAGGTCCGGATTGCGCAGCGCGAGGCGCAGCTGCCGCTGCGTGTTCAGCTTGAAGTCGAGCTCGCGCTCGATGAGGGCGCCGTTCTAGATGCGCCCGACGCTCGGGACGCCGCGCGTGACCTTGGCGGCCTCGCCCTCGGCCTGGAAGCCCGCGATCTGCACGGAGCCCTGGCCGACCGCGTAGACCTCCCCGTCGGCGCCGAGAAGAGGGGTCACGAGGAGCGTCCCGCCCTGGAGCGACTTGGCGTCCCCGAGCGCCGAGACCGTGACGTCGATGCGCGTGCCCTGGGTCGCGAAGGCCTGTAGGTTCGCCGTCACCATGACGGCCGCGACGTTCGCGGTCCTGAGCGTCGCGCCTCGCGTGTTGACGCCGAGCCGCTCCAGCATCGCGGTCAGGGATTGCCGGGTGAAGGGCGCGTTATTGAGCGTGTCGCCCGTGCCGTTGAGGCCGACCACGAGCCCGTAGCCGACGAGCTGATTCTGCCTCACGCCCTCGATCTGGGCGAGGTCCTTGAGGCGGGAGAGCGCGACGGCGGGGCTCGCCGCGACGAGGCTCGCGAGCGCCAGCGCCGCGAGGGCGAGGAGCCGCGAGGGGAAGGGCGTGGCATGGGTCATCGCGGTCCTGGTCTGCGATCCCTATGCCAGCCGCCGGCAAAGGCTAAACGACTGACTTGCCTCGAATTTGCTGGACGACCAAGCTTGGCCCGACGCGCCGGGGCAGGCCCTTTCGGCCTGGCCGGGGGCAGATTGTGCCGGCCGCTTCAGCGATCGTTAAACATGTCGACCGACAGTCGCGGCCGTTACGAGACCTCACCGCAGAGACCGCTCAGCTTGCGTATCCAGCACGCCCCCCAGGGTTCTGCCACCGTCGCGGTCGCGCCGAGCCGTCCGCGAAGCACGGGTTCGGCACGGTTCGGCCTCGGCGCCGAACGATCCGGGGAGGCGCGCCGCGCCGGCGCCGCGGCGTCGCTCGCGACCCTCGACGCGATCCTGGCGCTGCAGGGCGAGGAGCAGCCTGGCGAGCGCCGGCGCCGCTCGGCCCGCAGGGGCCGCGACGTGCTGGACTCGCTCGACGCGCTCCGCGCTGCGATCCTGGGCGGCGGGGCCCCGACCGGAGAGCTCGCGCGGCTCGCCCGCCACCTCGCCGACCTGCCGGACGGCTCGGGTGATCCCGGGCTCGACGAGGTGCTGGCCCAGATCTCGCTCCGGGCGCAGGTCGAGCTCGCGAAGCTCGGGCAGCGGGTTCCGGGCTGACCGGCCGCGCCCTCGCGATTGACCGGCCCGGCGCTTCTCTCCACTATCGGCGGCACGAAGGCGGCGATCCCGAAGCTGCCCGGGGCCTAGCGCCCGTCGCCGGCGACGGCGAGAACGAGGAAACGCTCCGCCGTCCGGTGCGCCTCGGCCCTTGGCGGCCCCCGCGGGTCGGCGCGTTGCGACGCGACGGGGCTCGAGACGGGCCTGACGGCTGTCCGCCCAGGAGGCCGTCGATTTGTCGTTGTTTTTCCAGCAGGTTTTGAACGGGCTCACGCTCGGCAGCGTGTACAGCCTGGTGGCGCTCGGCCTCACCCTCGTCTACGGCATCCTCCACATCCCGAACTTCTCGCACGGCGCGCTCTTCATGGTGGGCGCCTACGCGGCCTTCTTCTGCGCGAGCGCGCTCGGCGCGAATTACTGGGTCGCGCTGGCCGGGGCGGCGATCTTCACGGCTTTCGTCGCCGTGCTGACTGAGCGGCTCGTCTTCAACCGGCTCAGGGACGCGCCGCCGCTCCACGACATGATCGCGGCGATCGGCCTCCTCCTCTTCTTCGAGGCGGTCGCGCAGGCGATCTGGGGCGCGGACTTCCACCGGCTCGCGCCGCCCTTCCCGGGCATCCTGCGGGTCGCAGGGACGGTGCTGCCGATCCAGCGCGTCCTCATCATCGGGGCGGCGGTGGCGCTCATGATCGCGCTCCACCTCTTCCTGACCCGGACGATCACGGGCGCGACCATCGTCGCGATGGCTCAGAACCGCGAGGGCGCTTCGCTCGTCGGGATCGACCCGACCCGCGTCTCCATGATGACCTTCGCGATGGCGGGGGCGCTCGCGGCGATCGCGGCCGTGCTGTTCGTACCGATCAACCTGATCTCCCCCGGGATGGGCAACCTCGTGATCCTGAAGGCCTTCGTGATCATCATCCTGGGCGGCATGGGGAGCGTGCCGGGCGCGATCCTCGGCGGCATGGTGATCGGCTTCGCCGAGAGCTTCGGGGCGTTCTACATCTCGACGGATCTGAAGGACATCATCGCCTTCGCGGCGCTCGTCCTCATCCTCTCGGTCCGCCCGCAGGGCTTCTTCCCGGCGCCCGCCCGATGAGCCGCCTCCGGAGCCGGATGGTCGCGGGGCTCGCGCTCGCGGCCGCGGTGGCGTTCCCGCTCGTCGCCGCGAACGACTACTACATCTACGTCATGGCGCTCGCCTTCATCTCGGCGATCGCGGCGATCGGGCTCAACCTCATTCTCGGCTATACGGGGCAGCTCAACCTTGCTCATGCCGGGTTCATGGCGATCGGCGCCTACACGCTCGGGCTCCTCACGGTCG
>JAFAPJ010000390.1 GCA_019247255.1 Methylobacteriaceae bacterium
GCCGAGGGCTGGAAGTGGATCGAGGTCGCGCCCGACTTCGCCTACGGCCACGCTTTCGGCCTGCGCCAGCTCCGTGGCGACGCCGTGCCGATGACGGCCGAGGAGGAAGCGACGCTCGCCGCGCTCCAGCAGGAGGCGGACGACATCGAAGCCGCGTCTGCTGAGGCCGAGCAGCTCACCGACGAGCAGGACGCCCGCATGGGCGAGATCGAGGCGGCTATTGAGGCCGTCAACGATCGGCCCGTCGCCTTCGACTCGGCCGACATTGCCATCGCCGGCGCGTTCGTCTCGATCTACCGCAACGGCCGCCTGCAGGTCGAGCGCGGGTTCGTCCGCGCCGAGGACGAGCCGAAGGTGGACCTCGAGGAGCAGCCGGTCGAGAAGGCAGTCGCCGTTCAGCCCTACTCCAACTGTCACGACCACGGCAGCTACTCTGTGGACGGCCACGGCGACGGCGCCTCTGCCGAGGTTGCCGAGCCCGAGGAGGAGCCCGAGGAGGACGGCATCAAGCCGCTCTCCGACCGACTCACCTCCGAGCTGACCGCCTTCCGGACCGTGGCGCTCCGCCACGCGCTGGGCGAGCAGCCGGACGTCGCTTTCCTCGCCGCCCTTCACGCGCTCGCGCTTCAGGCCTTCTACCACTACCCGTCGGACACGTGCCTGGAGCTCTCGGTCAAGAGCGTGGGCTTTGGGGTGCAGGCGCCGGGGCTGAAGGACAGCGCGGCTGCGATCGCGCTCGACCAGCGGCACCGCGACTGGGCGGCGACGCTGCCCAAGCAGCCGGGCGAGCTGTGGGAGGCGCTGACCGGCTTCGACACCGACGGCCGACAGGCGTTGTTCGCGCACTGCGTCGGGCTGAGCGTCAACGCCGCGTTCGATCGCTACACCCGGCGGCCGAAGGCGCTGGCGCACGCCGACCAGCTCGCGGCGGCGACCGACCTCGATGTGGCGGCGGCGGGCTGGACGCCAACGGTGGACAGCTACTTCGGCCAGGTCACCAAGGCGCGCATCGTCCAATCGGTCCGCGAGGCTCGAGGCGAGCGTGCGGCCGACCGCATCGCCCACCTCAAGAAGGGCGACATGGCCAAAGCGGCGGAGAGGCTGCTCGCCGGCACGGGCTGGCTTCCCGAGCCGCTGCGCACGCCGGGGCACGCGATGCCCGAGCCGACCGAGCCCGCGACCGACCTGACCGATGTCGCCGAGGCCGTGGAGAACGAGGCCGAAGAGCCCATCGAGCCGGCCGAGGCGGAGGAGGCGGAGGCGGAGGCCAACGGGCCGATGTACCCCGACGCCTTCGATCAGGACCTCGAGCCCGCGGCCGCCTTCGCCGCGGAGTAGCGCGCACCCTCGCGGGGCGGCTCCGGCCGCCCCGCTTCCTCCTCACGCCCGGCCATTGCGCCGGGCGTCTTCATGTTCGGAGACGGCTCGTGGCCAACTACTACACTCACTTCTCTTGCGCGTTCGATCTCGGCTCGGCCGAGATCGCCGCCGCTGCGCTCGTGCTGCTCGATTAGTTGCGCGATGCCCCGGAGGACGACGATCCGCCCTACGGCTTCGACGCCGAGATTGATCCATCCAACCCCAGCGCCCTCTTCATCAGCGACGGCGACGCCCAGGGCGACCGCGAGCATGTCATCGCCTTCGTGCTCGCCTGCGCCAGGCGTTCAACCTGACCGGCCGTTGGGGTTTCGTGTGGGGCCTGACCTGCTCGCGTCATCGCCTCAATGGCTTCGGCGGCGGCGCGCAGCTCATCGACCTTGGGCTGCGGCGCAGCCTCGCCTGGCTCGACTGCGAGCACTGGCTTCGCGACGCCCTCGATCCCGAGCGGGACGCTCAGACCGGCGTCGCGCGATCGGCGCTCCCCGGCGGGGAACCGGCCATGGGCATCGGCCTGGCCGCAGCCGATGATGGCGAGGCCGGGATCGCCACCCCCTCGGCCCCGGCCGACTGAAGCTTTCCACAACACGCCCGTCCACCTTGGCCCGCCTCCCTTCCCCCGGGGACGGCGGGCCTTTTCGTTTCTGGAGACCGCGATGCCGGACACCGCATCCGAGCTGGCGCGCCGCCTCGCCCGAGACGCCGAGGCCGTGTGCCGGCACTACCTATCCAATGGCCGGCGCGAGGGCCGCTATTGGCTCGTCGGCGATGTAGAGAACTCGCCCGGGCGCAGCCTCTACGTCCGCCTGCGCGGACCCGAGTCGGGCAAGGGCGCAGCCGGAAAATGGACCGATGCCGCGGATGCTCGACATGGCGATCTCCTGGACCTGATCGCCGCCAACCAGCACCTCACCGAGCTGCGCGACGTCTTGGATGAGGCGCGACGCTTTCTCAGCCTGCCGAGCCCCGAGCGCCGCGACGAGCTCGCCCCGCCAGCGCCGACCAGCTCGCCCGAAGCCGCACGTCGGCTTTGGGCCATCTCGACCGCGGTCCGGGGCACGGTTGCAGAAGCGTATCTTCGCACTCGCGGCATTACGGATTTGCGGGACTGCGCGTCGCTCCGGTTCCATCCGCGCTGCTGGTATCGGCCCGACCGGGACGACGACCCGCAAGTGCGCACTGCCTGGCCCGCGCTGATCGCCGCAGTCGCCGACCACTCCGGCACGATCACCGGTGTGCAACGCACCTGGCTGGATCCCAGCGTCAGCGATAAGGCCCCGATCGTCACGCCGCGGCGCGCGATGGGCGATC
>JAFAPJ010000397.1 GCA_019247255.1 Methylobacteriaceae bacterium
ATGCGCGAATGCAGCATGCCGGCCGGAGCGTCCCGCTCCGTCAGCTCGGCAAGGTCGAGCCCGGCGCAGAAATGCGGGCCCTCGGCCGCGATCACGAGCGCCCTCACGTCGTCCGGAAGCGCCCTGGCGGCCCGTTCCAGCGCGAGCACGAGTCCGTCGTCGAGGGCGTTGCGCTTGGCTGGACGGTCGAGCGTGAGGATCGCGACCGCGCCGCGCCGCTCGACCCGGAGCTGAGCGGTCGCGAGATGCGAGAGGTCCGCGAGGCCTCCAGGGCCGTCCTCGCCCATCCGTTCCCTCCCGGCCGACCTCCGGCTGTTTCCGCCAGATTGCCAAACCTACTTTGTCATGTAGCATGACAAATCAGCGCGACGTCAACCGGCCGGAGTGCCGGAGCGTATCGCGAGACGGCGGGCGCGTCGCCGGGAGGATCGCATGGAGGCGGGCGAAGGCCCGATCGGCCGCGTCGCCGTGATCGGCACGGGCGTGATCGGGGCGTCATGGGCGGCGCTGTTCCTGGCCAGAGGTCTCGAGGTCGTGGCGACCGACCCGGCCGCGGGAGCCGAGGCGAGGCTCACGGACTACATCCGCCACGCCTGGCCCACGCTCGAGGAGATCGGCCTCGCGGAAGCGGCTGACCCGAGCCGCATCGCGTTCGTGGCGACCCCCGAGGAGGCGGTCGCGGGCGCGGATTTCGTGCAGGAGAACGGGCCCGAGCGCCTGGACGTGAAGCAGGACCTCTACGTCCGCCTGGATGCCGCGACCTCCCCCGACGTCGTGATCGCGTCGAGCTCCTCCGGCCTGAAGCCGAGCGACATCCAGGCGCGCTGCCGGCGCCCCGAGCGGGTGCTCGTCGGTCATCCTTTCAACCCGCCTCACCTCATCCCGCTGGTCGAGGTCGTGGGCGGCGAGAGGACGAGCGAAGCCGCGATCGCGACCGCGATGGCGTTCTATGCCGGGCTCGGCAAGCATCCGATCCGGATCCGGAAAGAGCTGATCGGCCACGTCGCGAACCGCCTTCAGGTCGCGCTGTTCCGAGAGGCCTACCACCTCGTCGACATCGGGGCCGTCACGGTCGCCGAGGTGGACGCGGCCATCTCGCATGGACCGGGCCTGCGCTGGGCGCTGCTCGGCCCGGTCATGCTGAACCACCTCTCCGGCGGCGCCGGCGGGCTGCGCCACGCGCTCGACCATCTCGGGCCGTTCAAGGAGACGACCTGGGCGGATCTCGGCAGACCCTCGCTCGACGAGGCGCTGAAATCGAAGCTCGTAGCGGGCCTCGACGAGGCGCTGGCCTCGCTCGACTACCCGGCTGTCGTGGCGGCCCGCGATCGGCTGATCGTCGAGCTCCTCAAGGCCAAGGCGGAAAGCGCGCTCCCGTGATCGGCGCCTCGACCTCGAGGTTCGGGACGGGAAGCTTGCCGACCGCGCCCGCGGCGACGACACAGGAGAGGACGAGCCCATGGCCAAGGTGATCGTGACGGTGGCGCCGACCGGCGGCATGGCATCGAAGGCGCAGAACCCGAACCTGCCCACCCAGCCGGAGGAGATCGCCGTCTCGGTCGAGAAGTCCTGGCGGGAAGGCGCCGCCATCGCGGCCCTCCATGCCCGGCGTCCGGACGACCAGGCGACCTGCAACGCGGACATCTACCGGGACATCAATTCCCGCATCCGGTCGCGATGCGACATCATCATCAACAACTCGACCGGAGGCGGCTCGAACGGCGACATGCTGGTCGACCGACGGGACGGGCTGTTCGAGTCCAATTTCGAGGAGCGCCTGAAGGGCTGCGACGCCGGCGCCGAGATGGCGACCTTCGACGGCATGACCTTCGCCGACGTCCATGGCGGGCGCGAGATCCTGGTGGTCACGACGCCGTCGCGCTGCGAGGCGCTCGCGCAGCGCATGCAGGAGCGCGGCATCAAGCCCGAATGGGAGGTGTTCGGCCCCCAGCACATCCTGCAGGACGTGACGCGGCTGATCGAGAAGGGCTACGACAAGCCGCCCTATTACATCAATATGGTGCTCGGCGCGGACAAAGGGTTCCAGGGCGCCATGCCGTATAGCCACGACATCCTGGCCAGCATGATCCGGATGCTGCCGCCGCACTCTATCTTCTGCGTCTCGGCGATCGGCCCGGCGCAGCTTCCGGCGACGACGCAAGCCATTTTGCTCGGCGGCCACGTGCGGGTCGGGCTCGAGGACAACAACTACTATGCGCGGGGCGAGCTCGCCACGAACGAGCGGCTCGTCGCGCGCACGGTCCGCATCCTTTCCGAGCTCGGCCACGAGCCGGCCAAGCCCGCCGAAGCCCGCGAGATGCTCGGCCTGCCAGCCCGCTGACGCGAGCCCGACCGCTCGCGCCGTCTCGACACGGCAGCGCCGGGTCGTTCGGCACCTGTTCCGCGTTCGGGGGGCTGGCTCAGCCGAGCCGACGCGCGTACCCTGCGGTATCCTGCTCCGCCGGACGGACACTCCCGTCGGAACCGATCGGGTCTGACCGGATCACGGTCTTGGCTTCCTGTCGGATCCACAGCGCGAACGCTTGGACGGCGGGGCTCGGCCGGCGACGCTCGGGAGAGAGGAGCCAGTGCCCCGCGAGCGGTGACGTCACGACGCGGGGGCACGGCGCGACGAGCAGCCCGGCGCGCAGGCGGTCCTCGATCAGCGCCGTCCGCCCAAGCGCGACACCCTCGCCGTCGATCGCGGCCTGCAGCACGATGTTGTAGTCCGTGAGCTGGATGCTGCGCGCCGCGGACAGGTCGAGCCCGACCTCCGCGGCCCAGATGTCCCAGTCATAGGGACGCTTGGTCAGGAGCAGCGGGAGGGCGAGCACGTCCGCGGGGTCCTGGACGAGGTGCGCGCGCGCGAGGTCGGGGCTGAGCACCGGCGTCAGGCGCTCAGCCATCAGAAGCTCGGCCCGAACGCCCGGCCAGCGACCGTCGCCGTAACGGATGGCGAGGTCCGCCTCGCCCGCCGCGAGATCGACCAGGCGCAGCGTCGGGTCGAGCTCGACATCGACCTCCGGATGCGCCTCGCGGAACCGGCCGAGCCGCGGCACGAGCCAGTTCGCCGCGAAGGACGGCAACAGGCTGAGCCGCAGCGTCCGCCGGGTTCGAAGCGCGGTGAGCTCCGCCGTGCCGTCCGCCAGCACCGCGAAGGCGCGGGCCACCACGTCGAGGTAACGCTCGCCCGCCGGCGTGAGCGCGATGCTGCGCGCCCGACGCTCGAACAGCCGCATCCCCAGCGTATCCTCCAGCTGGCGAATGTGATGGCTGACCGCGCTTTGCGTGATGAGCAGCTCCTCGCCCGCGCGACGAAAGCTCATGAGCCGCCCCACCGCCTCGAAGGCGCGCAGCGCGTGAAGGGGCGGCAGGGTCGGGGACGCGCGCATCGATGCGCGCCAGCTTAGCGCAGGCGCGACCCATGAGCCAGATCGATCAGAGATCGTCGCGCTTTGGATTGGTCGGGCGCCCGCGCCGCCGCCAAGTGGGGGGCGACGAGGAGCTGGACCGATGACGATCGCCGAACGCCTGCGGGAGCTGGGTCATGACTTGCCGGCCGCGTCGAAGCCGGTCGCGAGCTACGTGTCCACGCGCCGCGCCGGCGAGCTGCTCGTCGTGTCCGGCCAGGTCAGCATCGCGGCCGACGGCTCGGCCCATGCCGGACGTCTCGGCGCCGAGCTCGACGTCGCGGCGGGCCGCCGCGCCGCGGAGATCGCGACGCTCAATTTGCTGGCGCAAATCGCGGCAGCGACGACCGGCCAGGTCGAGAATGTCGCTGCCGTGCTCCGGCTCGGCGTGTTCGTGGCGGCGACGCCCGACTTCACCGAGCAGCCGCAGGTCGCCAACGGCGCCTCCGACCTCCTCGTCGCCGTGTTCGGCGAGGCCGGGCGGCACGCCCGCGCCGCCGTCGGCGTGGCCTCGCTGCCGCGCGGCGTGGCGGTCGAGGTCGACGCCCTCCTGGCCCTGCGGAGCCGGTCATGACCGGCGCCCGCCAGGCTCTCGACGTCGCGGCGCTGCGCGCGGCGACCCCGGGCACCACGACCGTCGCGCATTTCAACCACGCGGGCGCGTCGCTGATGTCAGAGACGACGCTCGCCGCGATCACCGACCACCTCCGGCGCGAGGCGCTCGACGGACCGCACGAGGCCGCGGCCGGCGTGCAAGACCGGCTTGACGCCGCACGCGCGGACGCCGCGACGCTGGTCGGCGGCACCCCGGACGAGATCGCCTTCACGGCCAGCGGCTCGGCCGGATGGGGCCTCGCCTTCTCGGGCCTGCCGCCGCTGCGCGCGGGCGACCGGGTCCTGGTCGGCCGGCAGGAATGGGGCGGCAATCTCGCGACGCTACGCGCGGCCTCCGATCGGGCTGGCGCGACGGTCGAGACGATCCCGTGCCGCGCCGACGGCTCGGTGGATGCGACGGCGCTCGCCGGGATGATCGACGCGCGCGTGCGCCTCGTCTCGCTGACCTGGCTGCCCGCGAATGGTGGGCTCATCAACGACGCCGCCGCGGTCGGAGGGGTCACCCGAGCCGCGGACGTGCCCTATTTCGTCGATGCCGGCCAGGCGCTCGGCCAGCTCCCCGTCGATGTCGCGGCGATCGGCTGCGACGTGCTGAAAGGCGCCGGGCGCAAGCACCTGCGCGGCCCGCGCGGCACGGCGATCCTTTACGTCCGCCGCGCATTCCGGGACCGCCTGACGCCGGCCTTCCTCGACGTGCTGTCGGGGCCCTGGACGCCGGGCGGGCCCGCTCCGCGAGACGACGCGCGCGCCTTCGAGACGAGCGAGGTTGCGGTCGCGCTGCTGCTCGGCCTCGGCGCGGCTCTGCGCCAGGCTCTCGACCTCGGCATCGACGCGCTCCGGGCTCGCATCGCCCCCCTCGCGGACGGCCTCCGGGCCCGGCTCGCCGACGTGCCGGGCGTGAGGCTCGAGGATCTCGGAACGGAGCGTTCCGGCCTCGTCGCCTTCACGGTCGCGGGCCACGATGCGCAGGGCGTGAGAGCCGCGCTCGGAGCGGAGCGGATCAATGTCGGGGCGAACGGCGCCGCCTACACGCCGCTCGACATGACCGCGCGCGGGCTCGACGGGATCGTCCGCGCCTCGGTCCACGCCTTCAACACGGACGAGGAGATCGACCGGCTCGTCGCCGCGGTCACCAGGGTCGCGGCGGGGCGACCCGTCGGTGCGCAGAGGAGAGTCGCATGAACATCACGCTCAGAAGGTCGCCCATAGCCGCGGTCTTGGCCGGCCTCGCCATGGGGGGAGCGCAGGCCGCGGGGCCGGACCACAGGACCGCAGCGAGCGAGAACGCCGTCCTGAGCGACGATGCGCCCGTTTATTTCGTCATCCATCAGCATGTCACCGACGAGAAGCGCTTCGATGCCTACGTCGCCGCCGTGACGCCGCTCATCGCGAAGCGCGGCGCGACGCTCGTGGCGGCCGGCACCCCGGAGACGATCGAGGGCGACAGCCGGTTCGAGCGGACCGTCATCTTTCTCTGGCCCTCGGCCAAGGTCTTCCGCGCCTTCTGGGCTTCGCCCGACTACGCCGAGGTCCACAAGCTCCGGACCGGCGCGGCGGAGTGGAACGCCGAGCTCGTCCCGGCCCTGCCGGCCGCGGCTCCGTGACGGCACGCATCGCCGTCGACCGTCGCACCCTGCTGGCGGCCGGCATGGCGGCGCTCGCGCCCACCGGTGCGGCGGCCTGTCCGTCCGCATCACCCTCCAAGGGGAGAGTCTCCATGATCGCGCCTGACGACGCTTTCGACGGCACCTGGCCGTTCGCGCCGCATTTCAGCACGGCGCCGGGCTTCCGCATGCATTTCGTGGACGAGGGGCCGCGCGGAGGCGAAACCGTCCTGTGCCTGCACGGCGAGCCGACCTGGGGCTATCTCTTCCGGAAGCTGATCCCGCCGCTCAGCCGGAACCGGCGCGTCGTCGTTCCCGACCATATGGGGTTCGGCAAAAGCGCGACGCCGCAGGACCGGACCTACT
>JAFAPJ010000262.1 GCA_019247255.1 Methylobacteriaceae bacterium
GACACCCATGCCGGGATCGGCCGCTACGATCTCGCGGGCGACGAGGCCCTGCGCACCGGGGAGGCGGCGGGCGGGGTCGCGCGCATGAGCGAGCCCTTCCCGCCGGCGGTGGAAGAGGTCCTTGCGCCCTGGCGCAAGATCCTCGCAGAGACGCGCGGCCGCTACGGCGACAGCGTGTATCCGGGCTCGCCCGCGATCGTCCGCGAGCTGCTGCGGCAGGACGACCGGGCGGTCTTCGTCGAGAAGCATCCGGACGATGCCCGGACGCTGACCGAGCGCTTCGGCGCGGTGCGGACCACCAAGGTTCTGACGCTCGACGGCTGGACCGCCTTGCGTTCGCTGATCCCGCCGCCCGAGCGTCGCGGCCTCGTTCTCGTGGACCCGCCCTACGAGGAGCCGGCCGAGCTCGACCGAGCCGTCGCGCGGCTCGCGGACGCACACCGCAAATGGCCGACCGGCATCCTGGCGCTCTGGTACCCGATCAAGCACGCGCCGGACACGGACCGGGCGAATGCGGCGCTCGCGGCGCGCGCCCCGGACGCGAAGCGCCTGCGGCTCGAGCTGACGATCACGCCGCCCGTCGACCGGACGCGGCTCGCCGGGTCCGGTCTCCTTCTCGTCAACGCGCCCTGGCGATTGCGGTCGGAGGCGGAGACGATCCTTCCGGCGCTCGCCCAGCGTCTGTCGGCCGCGGGTACGGGCGCCGTCCGGATCGACGGCTCGGCGGAGCCGCCCGCGAGCAGCTCCCGCTGAGCTTGGCCCGGCTCAGGCGCCGCTCTTCGGCCCGCGCCGTCCCTTCGCGGGCGCCGGGGCCGGCTCGGCCCGACGCCGGCCGAGCCCCATGGACTTCGCCAGCTCGGATCGTTGCTTCGCGTAGCTCGGCGCAACCATCGGGTAGTCGTGCGACAGGCCCCACTTCTCGCGGTACTGCTCGGGCGTGAGGCCGCGACCGGACAGATGGCGCTTCAAGGACTTGTAGCGACGGCCGTCCTCGAGGCTCACGAGGTAATCGGGATGAACGGATTTCTTGATCGGAACCGCCGGGACCGGCTTCTCGCTCTCGGCCGCCGGCCGCGCCGCGCCGAGCCCGCTCAGCGACGCGTGAACAGATGCGATCAGCGCCGGAATCTCGTTCTTTTGCACCGCATTATGCGTCAGGTAAGCAGCCACGACATCTGCCGTCAGCTCGACGTAAACTGATCCTTGCTCGCTATCCATGATATCCAACTATTAAGAAGGTCGCGATCGAGCGACATGCTGCGGCGGATGCATCTCGCGCGCAGTCCTGTCAAGAGACCTTCGTTGTTATCGAAAAACAAATCTGATTTCGAGCGCGCCACCTTTGGCATGACATGGCGATCGTTTGCTTTTGATCGAACCGTTCTATTCGGCAGGTGAGGGCGGAGCCGTGTCGGCCGCCAGGACCATCGCGCTTGCGGCGGGCAAGTGCCAGCCGTGGGGGCCGACCACGTCGGGCGTGCCGCGCCCGTCGTAGCGTGGGCTCTCGCTCGACCAGGCAAGGCGCCACCCGCGGCTGGCCGGCGGCGCCGCGAGCGGCTCGGCGAGGCTCGGGCGGCGCAGATCGCGCCCGAGATTGACGAGGATCAGCCGGTCGTCGTCGGCCTCGCCGAGGTAGCGCAGGAGAAAGGCCTGCGACCCGATCACCGCGCCGTCGATCGCGCGGCGCTCGCGGCCCGACAGGACAGGATCCCCGCGCCGCAGCGCGAGGAGGTCGCGATGGAGCGCGAGCGACGCGCCGTTGCGGCGGGCCTCTTCCCAATCGAGCTTGGACCGGTGGAAGGTCCCCTCGCTCTCCGGCGAGGCGAGGGCGTCGCGGATCTCGCGGTCGGCCGCGATGCTCGGGAACTGCGTCAGGAAGTCTGCGCGCCCGGCCCGCACCAGGGCGGCAAGCTCCCCCTCGTGGTCCGCGAAGTACAGGAAGGGCGCGCCCGACCCCCATTCCTGCCCCTGGAACAGCATCGGGGTGCCGGGGCCGAGGAGGAGATAGGCCGTGAGGGCGCGGACGAGGCCCGGATGGCCGAGCCGATGGAGGCGTCGCCCCGCCTCCGAATTCGCGACCTGGTCGTGGTTCTCCAGGAAGGTCACGAACCGGTCGGGCGCGAGGTCGAGCCCCGCCGTGCCGCGCGCCTTCGCCTGGTGAGCGTAGAGCTGCCCCTGGAACAGGTAACCGTGCCGGGCGGCCGAGACGAATTCCTGCGGCTCGCCGAGATGGTCCTCGTAATAGGCCTCGTTGCGACCGGTCAGGACCACCGTCGTCGAATGGTGCAGATCGTCGTTCCAGAGCGCGTCAAGTCCGTAGCCGCCGGCCTCTGGCGCACGCAGGAGACGCGTCTCCTGCGGCTCGTTCTCCCCGACGACGTAGGCGCCGCGCGGCGCGGCGGCGTCCCGCACGGCCGCGACGATCTCGGCCAGCACGTGGCGTGGGCCGTCGTCGAAGATGCTCTGCGTCGCGTCAAGCCGCAGCCCGTCGAAATGGTATTCCTCGACCCAGAAGGCGGCGTTGCGAACGAAGAATTCCCGGACCGGCCCGCTGTCCGGACCGTCGAAATTGATCGCCTCGCCCCATTCGGTCGCGCGCCGATCGCTGAAGTAAGCGGGCGCGAAGCAGGCGAGATAATTCCCGCTCGGCCCGAGATGGTTGTAGACGACGTCGAGGATGACCCCGAGGCCGAGCCCGTGCGCGCGGTCGATGAAGGCGCGCAGGTCGTCCGGCCGCCCGTAGAGCCGTGTCGGCGCGAAGAGGTCGACGCCGTCGTAGCCCCAGCCGAACCGGCCCGGAAACTCGGCCACCGGCATCATCTCGATCGTCGTCACGCCGAGGTCGCGCAGATGGGTCAGCTTCTCGGCCGCGGCCGCCCAGGTCCCTTCCGGCGTGAAGGTGCCGATATGCATCTCGTAGAGCACCTGCCCGGCGCGCGAGAGGCCGGGCCAGGCCTCGTCCGTCCAGCGGAAGCCTGCCGGATCGACGATCTCGGAGGCTCCGTGGGGCCCGTCCGGTTGGAAGCGCGAGGCGGGGTCCGGATAGAGCCGCTCGTCGCGGTCGAGCCGGTAGCGGTAGCGCGCGCCAGCCTTCAGGCCGGGCACGAAGGTGGCGTGGTAGCCATCCGCCTCCGGCGTCAGAAGGACATCCTCGCGATCGTCGAGGACGAGCCGTACGTCCCGTCGTTTCGGCGCCCAGACCCGGAACGCGACGCCGTCGGGCCGCGTCTCGGCGCCCAGAACCGTGCTGCGGCCGGAGCCGGCCTCCTGTCCGCATCCGTCCATGTCCGTCTCCGCCCGGGCCTTGAACAGCGCAGACTCGGGCGAGTTCCGCACGACGGGCTTCGGAACCGAGCCGCGGGCGAGGCTTTTGGAGGCGGACCGGACGGCGGCCGCCTGAACGGAGGAGACCCGGATGCCCGATACGACCTGGTGGAAGGACGGGATCGTCTACCAGATCTACCCGCGCTCCTTCCAGGATTCGAACGGCGACGGGGTCGGCGACCTCGCCGGAATCACCTCGCGCCTCGGCTACATCGCGGATCTCGGCGTCCAGGCGGTCTGGATCTCCCCGATCTACCCGTCGCCCATGGCCGATTTCGGCTACGACGTCTCGGATTACACGGGCATCCACCCACTCTTCGGCGACCTCGCTGATTTCGAGCGGCTCGTCGCCGAGGCGCATCGGCGCGGGCTCAAGGTCATCCTCGATTTTGTCCCCAATCACACGTCCGACGAGCATCCCTGGTTCATCGAGAGCCGCTCGTCCCGCGACAACCCGAAACGCGACTGGTATCTCTGGCGCGATCCGAAGCCCGACGGGTCGGCTCCCAACAATTGGGTGTCGAATTTCGGCGGCAGCGCCTGGCAATACGACGAGCGCACCGGGCAATACTACTATCACGCCTTCCTGCGCGAGCAACCGGACCTGAACTGGCGCAATGCCGACCTGCGGGAAGCGATGTTCGACGTGCTGCGGGTCTGGCTTGATCGGGGCGTCGACGGCTTTCGGGTCGACGTGATCTGGCACCTCATCAAGGACGCCGAATTCCGGGACAACCCGCCGAACCCGGCCTACCATTCGGGCCGCCCGGAGATCGAGAGCCTGCTTCAGGAGCATTCGGCCGATCAGCCCGAGGTGCATGAGGTCATCGCCGGCATGCGCCGGGTCATCGACAGCTATCAGGATCGCGTCCTCATCGGCGAGATCTATCTGCCGATCGAGCGGCTCGTCGCCTATTACGGCAAGGACCTCACCGGCGCGCAGCTGCCCTTCAACTTCCAGCTCATCCAGACGGCCTGGAACGCGCGCGCGATCTCGCGGCTCGTCGCCGAATACGAGGCCGCGCTGCCGGCGGGCGGCTGGCCGAACTGGGTGCTCGGCAATCACGACCAGCCCCGGATCGCCGCCCGGATCGGCGCAGCGCAGGCGCGGGTCGCCGCCATGCTGCTCCTGACGCTGAGGGGCACGCCGACCATGTATTACGGCGACGAGATCGGGCTCGGCCG
>JAFAPJ010000356.1 GCA_019247255.1 Methylobacteriaceae bacterium
GAAGCCTTGCGCAAGACCGCGCTTTCGCAGCCTCGATGACCATTCCGGAAATCGAGCTTCCGGCCGATGCCGACCGCCATACGGTCGCGAGCCCCGGCTACGCGACCCGACCCGGCGAGATCGTCGGGGTGGAGCGCGTTCCGCCCGAGCTGATCGAGATCGTGCGGCAGGCCTGGTCCCGCCCCGTCGTTGAGCCGCGCGAGATCGAGGTCCTCCGGCTGCGCGACGTCTTCGTCGCCGGCGAGGGGCTCGTCTTCGATCGCGAGCGCCGGCTCGTGCGCCGCAGCGTGACGCAGCAATCGGCCGAGGACATCCGGCTCGCCCACCGCGAGCTCGAGCGCGCCATCGCGGCGGGCGCGCTGCGGGAGCGGCACGGGGCGGCGATCCTGTGCGTCAAGCCGGGGCTGCGGAATTACGGTCACTGGCTCATCGAGATGCTGCCGATGGCGGGATTGGCGGATTTTGTCCTCGCCGGCGAGCGGCTGCCCGCGCTCGTGCCGGACGTCGAAGGCCCGCTCGCCGGGGTGATCGCCGATTCGCTCGGGCTGCTCGGCTTCCCGCCCGAACGGATCGTGCCCGCGCTGTCCGCGCCGGAGCGCGTGGACGAGCTCGTTCTGGTGATCGGACTGACGTCCCATGGCGGCGCCATGTCGCCGCTCGTTTTCCAGACGCTCGACCGCCTGGCGGATGGTATCGCGCCCCTTCCCTATTACGAGCGCCTCTACGTGCGGCGGCAATGGCCGCCCTGGCGCCGCCTCGCCGACGACGAGGCGGTCACGGCGCGGCTCATGGCGGAAGGGTACGTCCCGTACTCGCCCGAGCAATTTCCGCTCGCGCACCAGATGGGCGCCTTCAGGACCGCCCGGCAGGTCATCGGCCCGGCCGGCGCCGCGCTCGCGAACATCGCCTTCTGCCGGCCGGGCACGGAGGTTGCTGCCTTCTATCCGGCCAACATGCCGGACAACTTCTTCAGCTTCATCGCGCAGCACCGCGGGCTCGACTTCATCGACGTGCGCTGCGAGGCGGCCGGCCCGCCGCGGAGCCACATGCCCTACGACACGGACCTGAAGCTCGACCCTGCGGTGCTGGAGCGGCTCGTCGCGAGCGGCGCGCGGCTGGCCCCGCGCCGGAAGCCGTCGCGCTGGCGTAAGGCCGTGCGCTTCTTCAAAGTCCGCTAAGCCGCCTCGCCTTCGCGGTCGAGAAGCGCGCGTTTCCTGGCGACGCCCCAGCGGTAGCCGGACAGGGATCCGTCCGAGCGGACCACGCGGTGGCACGGGATGGCGATCGCGAGCGCGTTCGCGGCGCAGGCCCCCGCGACAGCCCGGACCGCCGCGGGCGCTCCGATCGCGGCCGCGATCTCGGCATAGGTCGCGGTCCGGCCGGCGGGAATGTTCCGCAGCGCGTCCCAGACCCGCTCCTGGAAGGCCGTGCCCCGGATGTCGAGCGGCAGGCCGAGCCCGCGTCCCGGCGCCTCGACGAGCCCCACGACGCGCGCGACCGTCTCCCCGAAGGCGGGATCGTCGCCGACGAGCTCGGCCTTCGGGAAGCGGTCCTGCAGATCGCGCAGCAGCGCGTCCGGATCGTCGCCGAGCAGGATCGCGCAGACGCCCCGCTCGGTCGCGGCGACGAGGACGGAGCCGAGCGAGCATTCCCCGATCGCGAAGCGGATCCGGGCCCCGACCCCGCCCTTCGCGTAGGCGGACGGCGTCATCCCGAGCCGCTCGGCCGCCCGGGCGTAGAAGCGGCTCGGCGCGTTGTAACCCGCCTCGTAGATCGCGCCCGTCACGCTGTCGCCGGCTTCGAGCCGCGCCTTCAGCCGTCGGCTGCGGGCCGCCTCGCCATACGCTTTCGGGGTCACGCCCGTCACGGCCTTGAAGACGCGGTGGAAGTGGAAGGGGCTGAGCCCGGCGGCGGCCGCGAGCGCCTCGAGGCTCGGCATCTCCTCGCCGCGCTCGATGAGCCGGCAGGCGCGGCCGACGGCGGCGGCGCGGCGCTCGGCCTGGCTCGGCTCGTTCGGCCGGCAGCGCTTGCAGGGCCGGAAGCCTGCCGCCTCGGCAGCCGCGCAGGTCGGGTGGAAGCTCACGTTCTCCCGTCGCGCGAGCCGGGCCGCGCAGCTCGGGCGGCAATACACGCCCGTCGTGCGCACCGCGTAGACGAAGGCGCCGTCGACCGCGCCGTCCCGGCGGCGCACGGCGTCGTAGCGCTCCTCGTCCGTGAGCGGCGCGGCGGGCGTCGGGGCAACGGCGGACATGCTCTCGGCGGCCAGCATCGCGATCTCCTCGTGGTCGGGCCCGCGCCGACGGCCGGGCCTGACCTTCTCTGGCCCGGGCCGCCCGGCGTCGCATCCCGGGCTTTGCTCCGCAATCCTCCCACCCGCGGCGGGACGCTCCGGGTCAGGTCTCGCCGACGATCTCGCGGCGGCGCAGGTCGAGCTCCTCGCTGTAGCGGCGCAGCGTATAGCTCTCGGTGAGGAGCCCGATGACCCGCCCCGTCTCACGCCCGTCGACGACCGCGAGCGCCTCGGCCTCGGCGCTCTCGAAGAGTCCGGCCGCCTCCTTGGCGTTCATGCTCGGCAGGAGCACGCTCGTGCGGAACCGCGCGAGGTCGCGCGCCTTCAGGGTCGAGAGCTTCTCCTCGAGCGTGCGGTCATGGGCCTCCGCCACGCTCACGAGGCCTGCATAGCGGTCGCGCTCGTCGACGAGGATGACGCGCTGCGTCGAGCCGAGCGGGAAGTCGCGCCGGAGCGCGGCGAGCGGGGTGTCGTCCCGGACGGTGCGCAGGTCGCGCCGCATCAGCTGCCCGACCGTGAGATTGCGAATCCAGCCGACATCCGCGGCGCCCCGGATGCTCTCGCCGCGCAGGTGGAAGCGCCAGGTCGCGAAGGAATAGCCGAACGTCTTGCGGACGGTGACCGATGAGGCGAGCGCACCGGCGAGCGCGAGGGCCGAGATCGGCAGGTCCCCGGTCACCTCGAGCGCCAGGAAGGTCATGGTGAGCGGCCCGCCGACGATCGCGGCCGCGAGCGCGCTCATGCCGACGAGCGCGTAGGTGACGGGCGGGAGCGCCGCGAAGGGCGTCAGCGCCGGGACGAGGAGCGCGAAGAGCTTGCCGAGAAGCGCGCCGAGGCACGGGGAGGCGAAGAACAGGCCGCCGCGGAAGCCGCTGCCGAGGGACACCACGGAGGCGACCGTCTTGGCGGCGAGCACGGCCGCGATGATCGCGACCGTCGTTTCCGCGTCGTTGAGGTTGAGGTGGAGCGCGCCGTGCCCGGCCGAGAGCGCCTGGGGCGTCACCAGGCCGACGCAGCCGACGAGAAGCCCGCCGAGCGCCGGCCGCGCGCTCGTCGGCAGCTTCGCGCGACGCAGGGCCGTCTCGACCCCGCTCACCGCCTGCATCACCCCGATGCCGAACGCGGCGCAGAGCATCCCGAGGGCGAGCGCCGGCAGGTAGTCGATCGCGTGGACGGGCGGGATCGCCCCCATGGAGATGACGTAGATCGGCTGCCCGACGAGGGCGCGGGTCACGAGCGTGCCGGCGAGCGCCGCGCCGACCACGGGCGCGAGGCTCGCGGCCGCATAGGTGCCGATCACGTGCTCGAAGGCGTAGAAGGCGCCCGTCAGCGGCGCGTTGAAGGCGGCGGCGATCGCGGCCGCCGCGCCGCACCCGACGAGGACGCGCAGGTCCCCGCGCCGCGCCTCGAAGACCCCGCCGAGCTTGGATGCGAGCGCGGACGAGATCTGCGTGTAGGCGGCTTCGAGCCCGACGGAGGCGCCGCTGCCGTTCGACACCACGTTCTGCACCACGACCAGGACGCTCTCGCGCAGCGACAAGCGGCCGCCGTGGAGCGCGTTCGCCTCGATCGGGTCGACGGGCGGCGGCGGGTTGCCGGTGCGTCCGGGCTTCGCGCGTCGCCACCGGTACCGGACCGCCAGGATAAGGAGCCCGAGGAGGCAACCGCCGCCGACCGGCGCGACGAGGACGTTGATGGGGTCGAGCCGCATCGCGCTGCTCAGCCGTTCGCCGCGCTCGAGCGAGAACAGGATTTCGTGGCTGATCTGCGTGAGGGCGCCGATGCCCGCCACCAAGACGCCCGCGAGCGCTCCGACGAAGGCCCCGAGGCCGAGCAGAGCGAGCTCGCTCCCGCGCACGACCGCGCGCAGGCTTTCCGGGGCGCGCCAGCCGGTCGCGCTCGCGGCCGCCGGGGCGACGTCGTCGCCCCGCGGGCCGGGTCCGCGGGCGAGCCTGTCCTGGCGCAGGCCGACCTCGGCGCGTTCGAGGCCGCTCTCCGCGACCGGTCGCGCCGCCGATCCGCTCATCGCCACCCTGAGCCCCTCCGGGACAAGCGAAGGCTCCTAGCTCAAGCGCCGCCGCGACCGCCAGGCTTCCGCGAAGCCGGGTTCGACCTGGTAGGTGTCGCGCTCGGTCAGCCGGTACCAGCCGCCGCTCGTCGGCACCGGACCCTTGCCGTGGATCGCGGCCGTCACGTGGCCGAGAGCGACGGTGACGAAATCGGCCCCGTGCCGGCCCGCGAGCTCGTCCCGCCGCGCCTCGCGTCCGCGCACGAGGTCGTCGACGAGCGCCAGGATCTCGATCCGGTCGTAGACGCGCTCGCGGGAGTAGAGGTGCTCGATGACGCGCCGCACCCGCTCCGTCCAATCGACGGTCGGCTTCTCGGCATTGGCGAGCGCGACCACCGTGCGCAGGAGAACATCGGCGCCGGCCGCGCAATCCTCCTTCGTGGCGCTTTCCGTCTCGTTGTGGCTGATCCCGTCCCGGCAGGGCACGAAGATCATCGCGGTCGGCGTGACGGCGGCGGTGAGGACCGCGTCATGGCCGGCCCCCGAGGTGATGCGGCGGTTGGGCAGCCCAAGCTCGGTCGCGGCGGTCTCGACCGCCCCGGCGATCCGCGGATCGAAATGGACGGGCGGCTGGTTCCAAATCCGCTCGAGGCCGATCGTGACGCCGCGCCGCTCCGCGATGGCGGCCGCGACCGCATCGACCGCCTCGCCCATGGCCTTGAGAGGCCCGGCTTCGGGGTGGCGGTACTCGAGCGTGAAGCGAATTTCGCCCGGGATCGTGTTGCGCGAGGCCGGCAGGGCCTCGACCACGCCGATCGTGCCGACGCCGTCCGGCCCGTGCTCGAGCGCGATGGCTTCGAGCGCGAGCGCGAGCTCGGCGAAGGCCGGGAGCGCGTCTCGGCGCATCGCCATCGGGGTCGAGCCCGCATGGCTCTCGCGGCCGACGATGCGGCCGTCGCACCAGACCGATCCCTTGGCGGCCGTCACCACGCCGATCGTGCGCCGTTCGGCCTCGAGAATGGGGCCCTGCTCGATATGCAGCTCGACCATCGCGCCGAAGCGCCGGGCGCCGACCGGCTCCTCGCCGCGATAGCCGATCGCGTCGAGCGCGTCCGCGAAGCGGATCCCGTCGCGGTCGCGCCGGTCGAGCGCCCAATCGAGATCGAGCTCGCCCGCGTACACGCCCGATGCGATCATGCCGGGCGCGAAGCGCGCGCCCTCCTCGTTCGTCCAGTTCACGAGCACGAGCGGCGCCTCCGTCTCGAGCCCCGCCTCGTCGAGCAGCCGCATCACCTCGAGCCCCGCGAGCACGCCGAGCACGCCGTCGAACTTGCCACCCGTCGGCTGCGTGTCGAGATGCGACCCGAAGGCGATCGGCGGGCGGGACATGTCGCGGCCGGGGCGCGTCGCGTACATCGTGCCCATGCGGTCGATCGCGAGGTCGAGCCCGGCGTCCCGCACGGCGGCCGCGAACCAGTCCCGGACGAGCCGGTCCTCCTCCGACAGGGCGAGACGGCGCACGCCGCCCTTCGGCGTCCCGCCGAACACGGCCGTCTCATGGATCGTCGCCCAGAGGCGGTCGGGGTCGACCCGAAGATTGGTCCTGGTCACGTCGTCTCCTCGGGAGGGTATCA
Source organism: Methylobacteriaceae bacterium (assembly GCA_019247255.1). Taxonomy (GTDB): domain Bacteria; phylum Pseudomonadota; class Alphaproteobacteria; order Rhizobiales; family Beijerinckiaceae; genus Enterovirga. Next base: position 5,933 of record JAFAPJ010000356.1, read on the forward strand.
GGACCCGCGATAGGTGGCGTAGCTCCAGGGGCTCGCGGTCAGCGGGACATGGTAGTGCCCTTCCGGCTCGGCGACCCCGAAACGGATCGGCACGACGTCCAGGAAGGCGGGACGAGGCAGGGCGGCCCCCCTGGCCCGGTAATAGGCGCCGAGCGCGAAACGCAGCTCGTAGGTGGCGACCGGCAGGGGCCGGTTCGCGACGAGCGGCGGGTCGCTGCGGCCGTTCGCGTTCGTGACGCAGCGCGCGACGGGGCGCTCGCCGTCCGCCGCGAGCTCGACGAGCTCGACCGCGACGCCCTCCGCCGGCCGGCCCTCGGCGGTGTCGAGGACGTGGGTCGAGAGACGCCCGGCGACGGGCAGGCGGTCCGGCCCGGACACGAGCGCGTCGAGCCGGAGCGCCGCGATGCGGAACACCTCGGCGAGCGCGGCCTCGCGCTCCTCC
>JAFAPJ010000363.1 GCA_019247255.1 Methylobacteriaceae bacterium
GTGCCCGCGCTGCACCATCTGCGCGAGCTCGTACTTCATGTTGTCACGCAGGTAATCGAAGCCGTATTCGTTGTTCGTGCCGTAGGTGATGTCGCAGGTATAGGATTGCCGGCGCTGGTCGTCGTCGAGGCCGTGGACGATCACGCCGACGCTGAGCCCGAGGAAGCGATAGATCTGCCCCATCCATTCCGCGTCGCGGCGGGCCAGGTAATCGTTGACCGTGACGACGTGCACGCCCCGACCGGCGAGCGCGTTCAGGTAGACCGCGAGCGTCGCGACGAGCGTCTTGCCTTCGCCGGTCTTCATCTCGGCGATCGCGCCCTCGTGAAGCACCATGCCGCCGATCAGCTGGACGTCGAAATGGCGCTGGCCGAGCGTGCGCTTCGCGGCCTCGCGCACGGTCGCGAAGGCCGGCACCAGGATGTCGTCGAGGGTCCGGCCCGCGGCGAGCTCGGCCTTGAGCGCGTCCGTGCGGGCGCGAAGCTCGTCGTCGGACAGCCGCGCGAGCTCGGGCTCGAGCGCGTTGATCGCCTGGACCTTCGGGGCGTAGCCCTTGAGGCGGCGGTCGTTCGACGAGCCGAAAATCTTCTTTGCGAGGGAACCGAGCATCACGAGACCTGTTGGGCGGGCACGGCCGGACCTGCCGCGTCGGGCCGGAAAGCCGCTCCTTACACCTATGCACGAGACCGCGCATCCGAAAGGGAGCGCGGCGGCCGCGCCGCGAAGCGCTTCGGGCGCGACGCCGGACGGTCGACGGCGGCAGGCTTGCGGCGCCGTGGAGGCGCCGCTATAGGCGCGGGCTCAGTCGGAGTGTAGCGCAGTCTGGTAGCGCACCACGTTCGGGACGTGGGGGTCGCAGGTTCAAATCCTGCCACTCCGACCAGCGCTCACCGCCCATCCATCGCCGGCCAGCTCATCCGGTCGCCTCCGACGATGGAGTTCTGGCTGCCGCTCACTCTGAACCTCGCGATCGTGCCCGGCTCCGGAAAGCGCGGAGCTTTGCGACGTTTCCGCAGGCCTCGGAGCTGCACCAGCGGCGCGAGCGGTTCTTGCTGTCGTCGCGGAAGGCCCAGCGGCAATGCGGGTTGGCGCAGAGCTTGATCCGCCTCGGATCGTCCTCGGCGATTGCCCGCGCGAAGCTCGCGGCGACGAGCGCAACCGGATCGCTCCATCGCTCTTTCACGGCGAAGCCGCCGCCTGCGACGGTGACGAGCGCGTGGCCAGGCCCGGTCCGAGAGAGCGCCGCGTTCAAGGCTTCGACGCTGTCCAGCCCGAGCGTTCCGGTCCGCATGAGCTCCTCGATGGCCGGACGGAGGATTCCGCGAAAGGCCCGGAGCGCAGCGACGTCATCGGCCGTCAGCTTACACCCGACATTCCAGCGACGCTCGAGCCGCTCGGCCGCTCCGGGCTCGTCGAGCCGGTCGGTCACGCGATCGGCGTCGTGAATGTGCTCCGTGTTGACCAGGTCGAGGAAAGGCGCGGCGCTCATGTAACCTCCAAAACGTATTTGACTCGTGTCGAGACGCAATGCAAGCATGTCTCCTCCTCGAGAGGAGACGAGAGCCGTGACGTCGACCGCACCCATCGCCGCCGCTGAAACCGTGATCGTCGGGGCCGGCATCGTCGGCTGCTCGCTCGCCCTGCATCTCGCCCGGCTCGAGCATCGGGACGTGATCGTCCTCGAAAGGGGCGACCTCGCCGACCCCTTGGGCTCCAGCGGGCACGCGCCAGGCCTGCTCTGCCGCAACAGCGCGTCCCCGACCATGTCGGCGCTCGCCCAGGCGAGCGCTCGGCTCTACGGCGAGCTGCCGGGTGCGAAACCCGCGCTGACGCCCGTCGGAAGCCTGGAGGTGACGCGCGAGCGCGAGCGCCTCCCCGAGCTGCAGGTGAAGCTCCGCGCCGCGACGGCGAACGGGCTCGATGCGCGGCTCGTCACGCCGATGGAGGCCGCGGCGCTCGTGCCGTATCTCGATCCGACGCCGCTCGCCGGCGGAATCGCAGTCGCGGGGGACGGGGCGATCAATGTCCGGGCCGCCCTCCGGGCGATCTACGACGAGGCGGCGGCGCTCGGCGTGTCATTCCGGTTTGGAACCGAGGTGCTCGGCTTCCAGGCTGAGAGCGAGCGCGTGACGGGGCTCGAGACGCCAGCCGGCACGATCGCCTGCCATCGTGCGGTGCTCGCGGTCGGCATCTGGGGGCGCGTCCTGGCGGGCAGCCTCGGTCTCGACCTTCCGCTCGTCCCCGTGCAGCATCCCTATCTGACCACCGGCCCGCTTCCCGCTCTGGCGGGGTCCAGCCAGCCGGCGACGCACCCGATTCTCCGGGACCTCGACCGCCGCTTCTATCTGCGGGAGCACGAGGATAGGCTCGGCTACGGCTGGTACAATCACGCGCCGCTCGCGGCCGACGTCGCCGGGCTGCGCCGCGCCGAGCTCGCCTACGCGGATGACGGCTTTGCGCCTGCGGTGCCGCACGACCTGGTGCCGGCTCTGCGCGAGGCGCCGGTGGCGCACCGGCTGAACGGCATCTTCTCGATTACGCCGGACGGCGGGCCGCTCCTCGGGCCGGTCCTCGAGCGTCCGGGATTGTGGCTCGCGGAAGCCGTCTGGGTGACGCATGCGGGCGGGGTCGGCGCCGCTCTCGCCGAGATGATGCTCGGCCGCGAGCCCGCCATCGACCTCTCCGGATTCGGGCTCGGCCGCTTCGCCGGCCAGCGCGAGGAGGCGAGCCGCGCGGCCTCCCTCGCGCTCTACAACGACATCTACGCCTGGCCGGCCGAGCTGCCGCAGGCCGCCTGAAGGCTCGTGAGCTGCATCTATCCCGTTTCCAGCGCCCTGCCGGCCGCGATGCGCGAGCGGCTGGCACGCCAGTTCGCGGCCGAGCCGGCCTACGCCCATATCGGCCTCGTCCTGACGGACCTAGCGCGCGGCTTCTGCCGTTCGGCGACGCCGGTGCGGCCGGCGCTCCTCCATCATCGCGGCGCGCTGCAGGGCGGGCTTCTCGCGATGATCGCGGATTCGACGGCGGGCTACGCCGCCCTCGCGACTCTCGATGACGAGGCGGCCGCCGACGACATGGCGACCGTCGAGTTCAGGACGGCGTTCTATCGCCCGCTCGTCGGCGCGCTCGCGCTCTGCCGAGCGCGGGCGACCTTCGTGGCGCGCGGCATGGTGTTCTGCCAAGCGGAGGTGTTCGCCGAGCGCGAGGAGCCCGAGCGCCTGTGCGGCGAGGCGAACCTGACCTTCAGGCGCCTGCGCGGACGCTCCGGCGCCTGAGACGGCGCCGCCTCACTCGATCGGCGCCACGACCTTCGCGTCCTTGAAGTCGTCGGCCTTGAGCGGCTTCGAGACGAGCTTCTCGTCGTAATAGGTGTCGAGCATCGCCTGGATGGCCGGGAAGTCCGGGGAGGCGTCAGGCCGCCGGGCGAAGTCGTTGTCCTTGAGGAGGTACGTCTCGAGCACCGGGACCGGCACGCGCATCACCTCGGAGACCACCTTCATGGTCTGCTCGCGGTCGGCGAGCGCCTTCTTCATCCCGAGCGTGAGGTCGCGGACATACATCCGGGCAAGGTCCTGGTTCTTGGCCAGGAAGTCCGTCCGGCAGGCCTCGACGATGTGGACGATGTTCGGCAGCGCCTCGGACAGCGAGAAGAGCTTGCGGACGCCGCCCTTCGCCTCGGCCCGGGCCGCGAAGGGCTGGTTCATGTTGACGGCGTCGACGCGTCCCTGCCGCAGCGCGTCCTCGGCGAGCGGGAAGGTGACCTCGACGAGCTTGATGTCCTTCTCGGGATCGAGCCCGGCGCGCTTCAGCATCAGGTTGAAGGGGCCCTGGGTGCCGCCGTTGATGATCGAGATCCCGACCGTCTTGCCCTTCAGGTCGGCGACGCTCTTGATCGGGCTGTCCTCCTTCACGGCCCAATAGACCGAGAAGGAGCCCGGCTTCTCGCCGACATGCTGCGCCACGATGTCGACGGAGAGCGTTCCGGCGGCCGTGCCCTGCGCGATCGGCAGGATGCCCTGCGTGCCGCAATCGACCGCGCCCGCCGCGAGCGCCTGGCTGATTGCCGAGGTGCCCTGAAACTGGGAATACTCGATTCTGTACTTCTTGCCGATGTCCGGGAACTCCGCCGGACGGCGCATCATGGTGTACTTGCCTTCCTCGGCCGGGATCGTCCAGCCGACCCGGATCGTCGGGACGTCCTGGGCGCGAACCGCCGTCGAGGCGAGCGCCGCCCCGGCAAGGGCCGCGAGGCGAACGAGGTGGCGCGAACGGTTCATGCGAAGCCTCCGGATCGTGTGCCGGCCATCAGACGACCACCCGTAGCGTGGCCGCAAGCGCTGCGAAAGTCTTTGAAGCTTGAAACATCAGCGGCCCTGCGGGACGCTGGCGCGGGTGCCCGGCCTCGTGCAAGGTTCCGGCCAGAACGCTTGTCGGAGACTACACCCGATGCTGACACGGCTCGGCCTCGCCCTCGCGCTGTCGCTCACGGCGCTGACCGCGGCCCATGCCGCCAAGACGACGCTCGCGCTCGGCATGGCGGTCGAGCCGCCGGGCCTCGACCCGACGATCGCGGCGCCGGTCGCGATCCGGGAGGTCACCTGGGCGAACCTCTTCGAGGGGCTCGTGAAGCTCGATGCGGCCGGCAAGGTCGCACCGCTCCTGGCGAAGAGCTGGACCGTCTCGGAAGACGGGCTCACCTACACCTTCGCGCTCCAGCCGAAGGTGACGTTCCACGACGGCACGCCGATGACGGCGGCGGACGTGAAGTTCTCCTTAGACCGCGCCCGCGCGCCGAGCTCGACCAACGCCCAGAAGCAGATCTTCGCGCCGATCGACACGATCGAGACGCCGGACCCGGCGACCGTCGCCATCCGGCTGAAGCAGCCCTCCGGCAACTTCATGTACTTCCTGACCTGGGGCGACGCCTCGATCGTCTCGCCGAAGACGGCCGAGACGAACCGCGCGAACCCGGTCGGCACAGGACCGTTCCGCTTCAAGAGCTGGACCCGCGGCGACCGGGTCGAGCTCGAGCGCTATCCGGATTACTGGGGACCGGCGCCGAAGCTCGAGAGCGTCACGTTCCGGTTCATCTCCGATCCGCAGGCGCAGGTCGCGGCGCTGCGGGCCGGCGATCTCGACGCCTTCCCGAATATCGGCGCGCCCGAGCTCTTCGCCGAGCTGCAGAAGGACAAGCGCTTCACGACCGTCGCGGGCTCGACCGAGGGCGAGATCGTCGCGGGGCTCAACAACGCCCGCAAGCCCTTCGACGACAAGCGCGTCCGCCAGGCCCTCATGCACGCCGTCGACCGCAAGACCCTCGTCGAGGGCGCCTATTCGGGCTTCGGCCGGCCGATCGGCAGCCATTTCTCGCCGAACCACCCGGCCTTCGTCGACCTCACCGGCGTCGTGCCGCACGACGTCGCGAAGGCGAAGGCGCTGCTCAAGGAGGCCGGCTACGGCTCCGGCCTCCAGCTCACGATCAAGACGCCGCAGATGGCCTATGCCAGCCGCTCCGCCGAGCTTCTCGCCGCGATGCTCGCCGAGGCGGGAGTCGAGCTGAAGATCGTGCCGACCGAGTTCCCGGCGAAGTGGATCGAGGAGGTGTTCCGCAACAAGGATTTCGACATGACGATCGTGGCTCATACAGAGCCGCTCGACATCGATATCTATGCGCGGGACAACTACTACTTCAATTACAAAAACCAGGCCTTCAAGGACCTGATCGCCGACATCGCCCGCACGACGGACGAGGCGTCCCGCACCGAGAAGTACAAGCAGGCGGAGCGAATCCTCGCTGAGGACGTGCCGGCGCTCTTCCTGTTCCAGCTGCCGAAGCTCGGCGTCTGGAACGCCAAGCTCCGCGGCCTCTGGGAGAACTCGCCCATCACGGCGAACGACGTGACGGGAGTGTCCTGGGCGGAGTGAGACGGGGCGGTTCGCGATGGTAGCGCTCAGCTCGAGGCGGTGCTGCGTAAAGAAGAGAAACGAAAACGGCGGAACCGCCTATTGAGGGTAGGCGGTCACGAAGAGGGCAAACGCGTCAGGCGTCGCCTCCAGCCAGACGGTTTGCACGACCGGTGTCTTGCCCGAGGGCGTCACCATCGGACCGACATAGACGAGCTTCCGGCCGAACGGCCCGAAAGATTCCTCGCATGCCGAGAACGGTGACTGCGCATGGGCTACCAGCGCCTCGGCCAGTTCCTCTGTTGCGGCCAAGTGGAACCCTTGGCCGCGAAAGAACAGTGCCTTGCCCCGCCCGCTCCGGTGATCCAGGTTCAACAGGTACGAATGCAGCTTCGATTGGGGTATCTCGAAGCCACGCGGTTGCCGCGGCCGCGGGGTCACGCTGCCCTGATCTGATCCGGCTTGACCGAAACCAGAGCCCGAGGTTCGTCGAACTCGACCATCAGCCCCTCGCCGCCTTGATGGCGGTACACAACGGTCCCGACCGTGCCGGCCGGCACCAGCACGCCTCCGTCGTCCGCCAGCGTGTCAGCGTCCAGCGCTACCAGGCTCAGCTCGGGAAACGGCCCGCTCATCTCATCGAGCCGCGACCGATACCGCAATTCCAAATCGTGTCGCTTGGGAAGCTGGAGCATTCTCTTTCCTCCGGCCGCGCCCTTGGGGCTTGCTTTTTCCGGCCCCCCGAAGTGGTAATTTGCTGGCACGATACGGGCCTAGCCGATCTGTCGTCAACGCGACCTGAACGACAGGAACGGCGTTTTGATGCTGGGCAGAGGGTCGAAGCGGCCAGGCGAAATGTGTCTGGTCTGACGACGGATGCTTCACTTATCCGCTTAGACGGGCGCTCTTTCTCCCCCGACGATCGACCGCGTCCGCTTGCGCGAGGCCGCGCCTTGCGCGCACCCCTTTAGTGCTTTGGCCTACAGGATCCGCATCTGAGCCCCGGGAACGAAAGGTCGCGCCCTCACCCAAGCCCCAGCTTCGCGGCGAGGCCGATGCGCTGCAGCTTACCGGTCGCGCCCTTCGGGATCTCGTCAAGGACGAGGATCTTCGCCGGCACCTTGAAGGATGCGAGGCGCTCGGAGGCGAAGCGGCGCAGCTCCGCCTCCGCCACGGTCTGACCCTCCCGCAGGACGATCGCGGCCGCGACCTCCTCGCCGAGCTTGTCGTGCGGCATGGCGAAGGCGACGCATTGGCTGACGGCCGGGTGGTCCATCAGGACCTCGTCGACCTCGCGCGGCGAGATCTTCTCGCCCCCGCGATTGATGATCTCCTTGAGGCGCCCGGTGATGCGCACGTAGCCCTCGGGGTCGAGCGTGCCCTGGTCGCCCGTGCGGAAGAAACCGTCGGCCGTGAAGGCCTCGGCATTCGCGCCCGGGTTGGCCTCGTAGCCGCTCATCACGTTCGGGCCCCGGATCGCGATCTCGCCCGTCTCGCCCGCCGGCAGCGGCCGGCCGTCGCGATCGATGATCCGGATCTCGGGGCCGGCCGCGACCCCGACCGAGCCCGGGTGGCGGGCGCGCGGCGGCAGTGGGTTCGAGGCCATCTGGTGGGCGGCCTCCGTCATCCCGTAGGCCTCGATGACGGGCGCCCCGAAGGTCGCCTCGAGCTCGGCCATCACCTGCGGGGGCAGGGACGAGGACGAGGACCGCAGGAAGCGCAACGGGTTCGCGGCGATGACGTCGCGGGCCCGCGACGCGCGGCCGAGGATCGCCTGGTGCATCGTCGGCACCGCCGTGTACCAGGTCGGGCGCGCCTCGCTCATCCAGCCAAAGAACTTGAGCGCGTTGAAGCCGGGCGTGCAGGACACCGCGCCGCCGGCCGAGAGCGGCGCCAGGATCCCGGCGATGAGCCCGTGGATGTGGAAGAGCGGCATGATGTTGAGCCCGCGATCCGCAGCCGTGAAGGCGAGACTCTCGCGGATATGGCGGGCCGAGGCGCAGACATTGCGCTGCGCGAGCGGCACGATCTTCGGCCGCGAGGTCGTGCCCGAGGTGTGAAGCACGAGCGCAACGTCGTCGGGCTCCGCCGGGCCACCTTGCGCGGCCGCGCCGCCGTTACGGGGCAGGTCGAGCCGGAAGTCGCCGGCGCCTGTCTCGGGCGTCGGATGAAGGCGGGCGACCGGGACGCCGAGCTTCGCGGCGACCGCGAGCGCCGGCGTGTCCTCCCCGGCCGCCACGACGAGAAGCCGCGCCTGCAGGTCCGTCAGGTAGAACTCGAATTCCTCGGCCTTGTAGGCCGGGTTCAAGGGCGCCGCGGTCGCGCCGGCGCCGATCGCCATGAAGGCGGTCGCGGCCTCGGGCCCGTGTGGCAGGACGATCGCGACCCGGTCGCCGCGGCCGATCCCGGCGGCGTTGAGCTCGCCGACGACGCGGTGCGCGAGCGCGCGCAACCCGCCATAGGTGAGGGGGGCCGGTCCGCCCGGCGCCTCGAGCGCGGGAGCGTCGTCCGCCCCGGCCGCGAGAAGCTCAGCGATCGTCTCGGCTTGGCCCGCCATGGTCCCTCCTGGTGTTTCTTGGTTCTTCGCCTGCCTCAAGCGTCAAGGCTGAGGCCGCGTCCCGCTCGCTCGACGCTGCGCGCGAGGAGGCGCATCAGCGCGAAGGCCGTCCCGATATGCGGGGTCGGCACGCCGACGAGCCGCCCGAGCTCGATCACGGAGCCGACGAGCGCCTCGATCTCGACCGCGCGCCCGGCCTCGATGTCCTGCAGCATCGAGGTCTTGTGCGCGCCGACCTTCTCGGCGCCCGCGATCCGCGCCTCGATCCCAAGCTTGAAGCTGACGCCGAGCGCGTTCGCGACGGCCTGCGCCTCACGCATCATCTCGGCCGCGAGGGCCCGCGTGTCCGGGAAGGTGCAGATGTCGACGAGCGTCGCGTGGGTGAGCGCGCTAATCGGGTTGAAGGAGAGGTTGCCCCAGAGCTTCAGCCAGAGCTCGGCCCGGATGTCCTTCGTGACGGGCGTCCGGAAGCCCGCCTTGATGAGCCGCGCCGCGAGCGCCTGCACGCGCGGCGTCATCTGCCCGTCGAGCTCGCCGAGGCCGAAGCGCAGCCCCTCCACGTGCTCGACCCGGCCCGGGGCCGCGAGGATCGCGGCCGGGTAGACGACGCTGCCGATCACGCGCGCGGGATCGAGATGGCTCGCGACGGTGCCGCCCGGGTCGACGCTCTCGAGCCGCGTGCCGGCGAGCGGGCCGTCGAAGCCGTGGAGAAAGTACCACCACGGGATGCCGTTCTGCATGGTGACGAGGAGGGTCTCGGGCCCGACGAGATGCGCGAGATCGGCCGCGATCGGCCCCAGCTGATGCGCCTTGACGGTGAGGAGCACGATCTCGTGCGGGCCGGCCTCGGCCATGCTCTCCGTCGCCCGGACGTTGCGGGCATGAACCTCGCGCCCGCCCTCCTCGACGAGGGTCATGCCGCCTGCGCGGATCGCCTCGAGGTTGCGGCCGCGGGCGATGAAGGTGACGTCCTCGCCCGCCTCCGCGAGCTTGACCCCGAGCAGGCCGCCGATCGCGCCCGCTCCGACGATCGCGATCGTCATGCGACGGGTCGCACCGCCGCGGAGGACGCGACGAGCCGCGCACGCATCGGCTTGAGCACGGCGACGGCCAGGATTGCGGCGAGGAGCGCCATGGCGCTGCCGACGTAGAACACGGTCTGCCAGCCGCCATGCGCGGCGAGGACGCTCGAGAGCGGGACGAGCAAGGAGGCGGTTCCCTTCGCGGTGTAGAGCAGCCCGGCATTCGCGGCCGCGTTCGCCTCCCCATACGTGTCGGCGCAGGTCGCCGGGAAGAGGCTGTAGATCTCTCCCCAGGCGAAAAACACGAGCCCGGTGAGGGTCACGAAGGCGATCGGGACATGCGCGAAAGCGCCGAGGGCCAGGATGCCGACGCCTTCGAGCGCGAAGGCGATGAACATGGTGTTCTCCCGCCCGATCCGGTCCGATACCCAGCCGAAGAAGGGTCGGGTCAGCCCGTTGAGAAGCCGGTCGAGGGTGAGCGCGAAGCTCAGCGCCGGCAGGGTGAGGCCGAGGATGCTCACCGGGACGCCGTCGACCTTGAAGTCCTTGGCGATGACGGCGAGCTGCGCGGTGGCCATCAGGCCCCCCGCCGCCATCATCACGAACATGAGGTACATGAGCCAGAAGACGGGCGTGCGCACCATCTCGGCCGTCCTGTACTGGCGCCGGTTCGCCTTGGCGGAGCGGGGGCCGGCGACCCGGGCCGCGAAGCCGGGATCGGGCGACGCGAGGAACAGGCCCGCCAGCACGACGATGATTCCCTGGCCGAGCCCGAAGACCAGGAAGGTCTGCTCGTAGCCGCTCGACCCGATCATCGCGACGATCGGCAGGACCGTCAGCGCCGAGCCCGCCCCGAAGCCTGCCGCCGTGAGGCCCGCCGCGAGGCCGCGACGGTCCGGAAACCACTTCAGGGCGTTGCCGACGCAGGTCCCGTAGACCGCACCCGCCCCGATTCCGCTGACAGCCGCCGCAAAATAAAGGAAGGGCAGCGAATCCGCGAAGGCGTTCAAGGTCCAGCCGATCGCGCAGAGGATGCCGCCGCCGATCGTGACCGGGCGCGGGCCGAAGCGATCGACGAACCAGCCCTCGATCGGCACGAGCCAGGTCTCCATCACGACGAAGATCGTGAAGGCGACCTGGATCGCGGCGCGCTCCCAGCCGAACTTCTGCTGGATCGGGTTCACGAACAGCGTCCAGCCGTACTGGAGGTTCGCGATCATCGACATGCAGAGCACGCCGAGCGCGAGCTGGACCCAGCGGCGGCTCGCGACCGAACCCGCGGCGCCCCCGGCCGCAGCCGCGCCCGCCGTAGCAGCGGCCGCGACCCTGTGTTGTGAGGGGAGCGCTCCCGCGGCCTGATCCGTCATCCCGTCCTCCCGCGCGGCCTCTGTCGGCCGCGCGAGCGGCCCGGGCATGAGCCGAGCAGCATCGGGCCGGACCGGGGAGGCGTCAACGTACTCACGTCGGACGTGATCGCGGCTGACGGACCGCTGCGTCGGCCGGCGCGGCTCGATTTGCCCGCCCCGGACGCACGCGGCGGCCGAGCGTCGGGGAGACTTCCGGACGCGAGCTTCGTCTCGTTCCGACCTTGACCGGCGATCCAAAATGCAACTTTATAACATTGCAAAACGAGCTGGACGATGCGTGATGAGCTTGCGGCGGATGCGGGCCGGGTGGCCACCCGTGATTGCGGCCGTCCTGGGGGCGTTGGCGACGGGCGTCGCTGCTGCCCAGGAGGTCCTGCCCGAGATCGTCGTGACCTCGCCGTCCCCGATCCTGACGCGGCCGGAGACGGCCCAGCCGCCTCTGCCGAGCGTCGGCGTCCTGCCCGTCGTGAGGGAGAGCTTCGCGCCCGTCACCGTGGTGCCGCGGTCGGAGATCGTCCGCGAGCAGCCGCGCACGCTCGGCGACGCGCTCTTCGACAAGCCGGGCGTGTCGGGCACGACTTACGCGCCCGGCGCGGCGAACCGGCCCATCATCCGCGGCCTCGACAATTATCGGGTCCGCATCCAGGAGAACGGGATCGGCGTCGGCGACGTCTCGCCCTTGGGTGAGGACCACGCCGCCCCGATCAATCCGCTCGTCCAGGATCGGATCGAGGTGATCCGAGGGCCCGCGACGCTGCGCTACGGGAGCCAGGCGATCGGCGGGGTCGTGTCGGCCGAGAGCAACCGCATCCCGAGCTTCGTTCCGCAGGGCGGTTACGCCGGGCAAGTCTCGAGCGGCTTCTCGTCGGCCGATATAGGCCGGGTCGGGGCCGCAAGCGTCGACGCGGGTGGTGAAGGCGTCGCGGTCCACGCCGACGGCTTCAAGACCGGCTCCGACGATTATCGGACGCCGCGGGGCCGTCAGTTCAACTCGGCGACGGAGAGCCAGGGCGGCGCCGTTGGGCTGTCGGCGATCGGTCCCGACGGCTTCCTCGGGATCGGGTTCAGCCATTACGACGCGCTCTACCAGATCCCGGGCGGCGAGGCGGCGGCGTCCCGGACCCGTCTCGACCCGCGCCAGGACAAGGTCACCGCCAAGGGCGAGGTCCGCTTCCAGGAGGGGCCGTTCGA
>JAFAPJ010000615.1 GCA_019247255.1 Methylobacteriaceae bacterium
GTGTGCGGATTGTCGACCCGGAAGATGCGCACCCGCTCGCGGCACCAGAACAGGACCGCGTCGCGCAGCGCGTACCAGAGCGGCGGCAGCGACGCACCGTAGAAGTGGACGTTGTAGATGTCCTCGTACTTCTTCGGCGGGTTCTCGGCGTATTTCATCGTCCCGTCCGGCCGATATTCGAACCATTCGGGATGCTGCTTGATCCAGGGATGATCCGGCGAGCATTGCACGGCGAAGTCGAGCGCGATCTCGAGGCCGTGCGCGTGCGCCGCGTCGACCATCCGGCGAAAGGCCTCGATCCCGCCGAGATCGGGATGGACCGCGTCGTGGCCGCCCGTCTCGTCGCCGATCGCATAGACGGATCCGACGTCGCCGGGCTCGGCCGTGAGCGCGTTGTTCTTTCCCTTCCGGTTCCGGCGCCCGATCGGGTGGATGGGCGGGAAGTACAGGACGTCGAAGCCCATCTCCTTCACGTAGGGGAGATGCCGCACGACGTCGTCGAACGTGCCGTGGCGGTTCGGGTCGCCGCTGGTCGAGCGCGGGAAGAGCTCGTACCAAGCGGAGAACTGCGCCGCGAGCCGGTCCGCGATGACGGTCAGCTCGCGCGGGTAGCGCGACAGGTTCACCCGCTCGGCATGCCGCGCGATCAGCCGGCAATGCGGCGGGTCGAGGAGCAGCGCGAGCCGCCCCTCCGTGTCGCCCTCGGCGCGGGCAAGCGCGTCGAGCAGCGCCGCAAGCGCCGGCCCGTCGGCGGTCGCCTCGGCGTGGCGGGCGGCCTGCTCGGCGATCTGCACGCCCTCGATCGTCTCGAGCCGCACGTCGACGCCCGCGTCGCGCTTGGCGTGGATCTCGTGCAGCCAAGACGCGAAGGGGTCGCGCCAGGCCTCGATCGCGAAGACGTGGCGACCGATGCGGTCGAGGGCGAAGCGGCCGGACCAGCGGTCGTTGTCCACGAAGCGCATCGGCGCCCGCCGCCACTCGGCACTGCCCTCGGGCCGGTAGAGGATCTCGGCCGCGATCTTGTCGTGGCCGTCGGAGAAGATGTCGGCCGAGACCTCGACCGTCTCGCCCACCACGCGCTTGATCGGGGTGAGCCCGCCGTCGAGCTCGGGCGCGACGGCCTCGACGACGACCCGATCCTCGCCCTTCGGACCGGGTCCGGCCGCCGGCGCCGGCATGCCCCGTTCGCCCGACAGGAGGCTCGCCGCGCTGAGCACCCGGACCTCGCCCGGCGCGAGGAGGATGTCCTCGCCTCCGGGCTCGAACGCGACCGGCACCGCGTCAGGCGTGCGGTCGAGGAAGGGGCCGAAGACGCCGCCGGTCCGGGCCAGGATCTCGCCCGGGCGAAGGGCTGCCGCCTCCTCGCCCGGATTGGCCAGGATCAGCACCGCTTCGCGCGCCGCCGCGAGGTGGCCGGCGTCGACGCGCAGCAGCGCCAGGACGGGGGCGTCCACGGCCGAGAGCCTGATCTCTGCGCCCTCAACATTCGCCGGCAGAAGCTCCGCCTTGAGCCTGTTCCAGCGTCCGATGTCCTCCGAAAGGTCGAGGCCTGTCTCGTGCTCGCGCCAGCCCGGATGCGTCTCGACCACGTGGACCTTGCGGCGATAGCCCCATTCGTAACCGAACGGCATCAGGACGCCGGACGAGAAGAAGGCCGCGAGCGCGTAGCGCAGGACGAGCGCGCGACGGATCGCGGCCGGGTCGTCCGCAGGTAGGCCGGCCGCGACCCGGTCGGTGTCGTGGTTCTCGGGGAAGGCGATGGAGGGCCCGAGGAGGCGCAGCCGCTCGTAGCTCTCGAGCGCCCAGCTCTTCCGGAAGTCCCACCAGGCGAACGAGTTGAAGAGGTAGTCGAAGCCGGCGCCCGCCGTCGCCCGCGCCTCCTCGAAGGTGCAGCCGAGCGTCTCGGCGGCGAAGAGGCAGGACGGGTCGCGCGCCTTCGCGGGGCCGATCAGCGCGCGCCAGACCTCGGGCGGGACCTTGTAAGCCGCGTCGCAGCGGAAGCCCGCGACCCCGAGCCCCTGCATCCGGGCAAGGTAGCGGTCCCAGTAGCCGGTCAGGAACTCGCGCGCCTCGCGGCTCTCGTAATCGAGCTCGGCGAGGTCGCCCCAGACGGTGCGCTTCGAGGGATCGTCCGGATCGACCGCGTAGGGGCTCGCGAGCTCACCCGACGGGTAGCGCACGAAGACGTCCCGACGCTCTGTCGCGAGCACCGCGTCCTTCGAGGCGTGATTGATCACGAGGTCCGTCATCACGCGCAGGCCGTGCCGTTCGGCTTCGGCCACGAAGGCGCGGATCTGGTCGTCGTCGCTCCCGGCGCCCTCGTCGCGGAAGCGCCCGTCGAGCCGGGCGATGTCCTTGGTGGCGTAGAGGCTGCCCGAGAAGCCCGCCTCGTGGAACGGGTTCACGTAAACCCAGTCGAAGCCCATCGCGGCGATGCGGGGCAGCTCCGCCGACCAGGCCCGTACCGTCCCGACGAGGAGAGGAAACAGGTTGTAGATGCGAGGACCGGTCGGGCGGGCCAGGGTCGTCGAGGCGAGGCCGGGCGGCGCCGGCACGGATCGAGCCTGCGCGGGCGGAGTGCTGAGAGCCGTCATCCAGGTCTCCTCAGCACCGCAACGGGCAAATCGGCGAAAAGCTCCCTCGCCGGGATGCCGGCCTCACGCGCGTCATGCGCGCGGCCGTCGAGCGAATTGCGCCACTTCCCCGGGGGGAGGAGGACGCACGTATCGCCCCAGGCCTCGCCGAGCGGCACGGGGCCGTCCTGCGCGAGGCGGGAGGCGAGCCGCGGGATCGCGACGGCGAGCTCGGCGCCGCCCGCGCGGCGCGCGAAGGCGACGGCGCGCTCCGCGTCGGCGCCGCTGGCCCTAAGCGGCCTGTAATCGCCCTCGGCGTAGAGCGCGGGCGCCTCGGCGCGGTCGGCGAGGAGCGCCGCGGTGAGCCGGCCCTTGAGGGCGCCGTCCGTCCAGCGCGCGAGGAGGTCCGGCCAGGCCCGGTCGCCGTCAAGCGCCGCCGCGAGCCCGGCGTGATCGACCGGGCGACGATTGTCCGGGTCAACGAGCGAGAAGTCCCAGCCGGCCGTGCCCTGGTAGATGTCTGGAACGCCTGGCAAGGTCAGCTTCAGCACCGTCCGGGCAAGGCTGTTCACGAGGCCCGCCCGCGCGAAGCGCTCCGCGAAGGGCGCGAGCCGCCCGGCCCCCGCGCCCCCCGGC
>JAFAPJ010000365.1 GCA_019247255.1 Methylobacteriaceae bacterium
GAGCTCTGCGACGCCGCGCTCTACCTGATCTCGCACCCCCGCGCGTCCTCGGCGGACCTCGCGACCTTCGTGCCCGGGCCGGACTTCCCGACCGGCGGCATCGTGGTCGACGGCCGCCCGGCGATCGAGGAGGCCTACCGGACGGGCCGCGGCTCTTTCCGGGTGCGGGCCCGCTGGGCGAAGGAGGAGACGGGCCGCGGCGTCTGGCAGGCCGTCGTCACCGAGATCCCCTACGGCGTGCCGCAATCGCGGCTCATCGAGAAGATGGCGGAGCTCGTGAACGAGCGGAAGCTGCCGCTCGTCGCCGACGTCCGGGACGAATCGGCCGAGGACGTCCGTATCGTGATCGAGCCGCGGGCCCGCAACGTCGACCCGACCGTCATGATGGAATCGCTCTTCCGCCTGACGGAGCTCGAGGCGCGCGTTCCGCTCAACGTCAATGTCCTGGTCGGCGGCGGCAAGGTGCCGAAGGTGCTCGGCCTCGCCGAATGCCTGCGCGAATGGCTCGACCACCGCCGCGACGTGCTCCTGCGGCGCTCGCGCCACCGGCTCTCCGCGATCGACCGCCGGCTCGAGATCCTGCGCGGCCTCCTCACGATCTATCTCGACCTCGACCGCGTGATCCGCATCATTCGCGAGCACGACGAGCCGAAGACGGAGCTGATGGCGGCCTTCGCGCTCACCGAGCTCCAGGCGAACGCGATCCTCGACACGCGCCTGCGGGCGCTGCGCAAGCTCGAGGAGGAGGGGCTCAAGACCGAGCTCGACGCGCTCTCGGGCGAGAAGGCCGAGATCGAGGAGCTGCTCGGCTCCGAGGCGAAGCAGTGGAAGACGGTCGCCTGGGAGGTGCGGGCGGTCCGCAAGGCCTACGGCCCCGAGACGCCGCTCGGACGCCGGCGCACGACCTTCGCGGACCTGCCCGAGATCGGCGAGGTCGATTTCGCGAGCGCCATGGTCGAGCGCGAGCCCGTGACCGTCCTCGTGTCCGAGAAGGGCTGGATCCGGGCCATGAAGGGCCATGTCCAGGACCTCTCGAAGCTCGAGTTCAAGGGCGACGACCGGCTGCGGACCTCGTTCTTCGCCGAGACGACCTCGAAGATCCTGGTGCTCGCGACGAACGGCAAGGTCTTCACGCTCGAGGCCGCGAAGCTGCCGGGCGGGCGTGGCTTCGGCGACCCGATCCGGCTCATGGCCGACATCGATGAGGGCGCGGACGTGGTGACCGCCTTCGCGTACCGGCCCGGCGCGAAGCTCCTCCTCGTCGCCTCCGACGGGCGCGGCTTCGTGGCGGTCCAGGACGAGCTCGTCGCCACGACCCGCAAGGGCCGTAACGTGCTCGGGCTCGACGCGCCGGCCCGCGCGCTCCTCGCGATCGACGCGGCCGGCGACCACGTCGCGATCGTCGGCGAGAACCGCAAGCTCCTCGTCTTCCCGCTCGCGCAGCTCCCCGAGATGGCGCGCGGCAAGGGCGTGCGCCTGCAGCGCTACAAGGAGGGCGGCGTCTCGGACGCGAAGGTCTTCACGCTCGCCAACGGCCTCACCTGGCTCGACACGAGCGGGCGGACCTGGACGGTGCCGGCGGCCGAGCTGACGGCCTGGCTCGGCAGCCGGACGGAAGCCGGCCGGCTCCCGCCGAAGGGGTTTCCGAAGACGAACCGCTTCAGCTGATCGGGCCGGGCGCCGTCCTGCGCCGGAACGACGTCGACCCGGCCATCGCGACGGCGGCGGCCGCCGCGAGAAGCAGCGCCGCGGCGCCCGCGAGCGCCGCGAAGCCCGCCGCGTCGTAGAGGAGGCCGAAGAGCCCCGCCCCGAGCAGCGCGCCGAGATAGGAGACGGCGCTGTTCAGCGCGAGCACCGTCCCGACCGCCGCGCCGCCCGCGCGGCTGAGGCGGGCGACCAGGATCGTCAGCCCCACATGGTTCACGAGGCCCCAGCTCGCCGCGAGGGTGAGCAGCGTCGGAAACGTCTCGGCGCCCGGGATCAGCGCCGCGTAGATCAGCGCCATCGCGACGAGGGTCGGCGGGAACAGGCGCGCGACCCCGACCCGGTCGATGAACGGGTCCGCCAGCATGCCGAGCCCGAAGCCGATCCCGTAGGCGAGCGCGATGAGCCCGGCTCGCGCCGCGTCGAGGTCGAGCGCGCGCCGCGCGTGGTCGCCGAGATAGGCGTAGACCCCGTAGAACGCGGTCATGAACAGGAGGCAGACGACGAGGAGCGGGAGGATGCCGGGGCGCATCAGCGCGGAGCGGAGCGAGGGAGCATCGCGGCTGCCGGCCCCGGACCGCGCCGGGGCCCAGCCGATCCCGAGAAGCAGTGGGACGAGCAGCGCCGCGAGCGCGACGTAGCTCGCCCGCCATGAGGCGAGCTCGGCCACGAGCGCCGCGAGCGGCACGCCGGCGACGAGCGACACGGCCCAGCCCGTGAGCACGCGCCCGAGCGTCGCCGCCTGCCGCTCGGGCGGGCCCGCGGTCGCGAGCGCGTAGGTCGCGGGCAGGATGATGCCCGCCGCCCCGCCGGCCGCGGCCTGCGCCAGCGCGAGGGTCGGCCAGCTCACGGCCGCCGCGCTGCCGAGAAGGGCCAGCGCCAGCGCCGCGAGACCGATCGCCAGCGCCCGCTCCGCGCCGATCCGGTCGACGAGCCGGGCGAGCGTCAGGGCGGAGAGCGCGGTGCCGCCGCCATAGGCGGCGCTCGCCCGTGCGACGGCCGTCGGCGCGGCCCCGAGGTCGCGCGCGACATCCGCGAGGATCGGCGACAGCGCGAGCGAGTTCGAGCCGACCACCGC
Source organism: Methylobacteriaceae bacterium (assembly GCA_019247255.1). GTDB lineage: Bacteria > Pseudomonadota > Alphaproteobacteria > Rhizobiales > Beijerinckiaceae > Enterovirga. The sequence continues at coordinate 2,783 of JAFAPJ010000365.1, forward strand.
GACGGCGGTCATCAGCAACCACACCCGGGGCTCGTTCGGGGACATTCGCTTGATCCTGTTCGAAGCCAAGCGCATTGTTGCCGAACAAAATTCGGCGGCAAGGCGCATTTCCTCGATGGATCGAAATACGAACGGCGTTCGGCGCCGTGGCGGGGGAGCGGCGGCGCTCGATCCCGTCGACCGAAAGCTGTTAGGCCTGCTCGCGGAGGACGCGACCCTGTCCTACGCCGAGCTTGGCCGGCGGGTGCATCTCTCGCCGCCGGCGGTCCACGAGCGCGTGAAGCGCCTGAAGGAGACCGGGGTCATCCGGCGCATGGCCGCGATCCTCGACCCGGACCGGATCGGCAAGCCGCTCCTCGCCTTCGTGCATGTCGACACGGAGGGCTGGGGCAAGACGCCCGCGATGCTGCGCCT
>JAFAPJ010000366.1 GCA_019247255.1 Methylobacteriaceae bacterium
CGGCTCCGGCCAGATGCAGCCGCTGCCCATGAACGAGTTCGTGCAGCAGAGCCTCGCGGAGGTCGGCATCAAGGTCGAGTTCGAGGTCGTGGAGTGGAACACGCTCATCAACATCTGGCGCGCCGGCGCCAAGGATCCGTCCTCGCGCGGCGCCACGGGGATGAACTATTCCTACTTCATCCAGGATCCCTTCACCGGGCTCATCCGGCATCTGCAATGCAACCTCGCCCCGCCGGCCGGGACGAATTGGGGCGCCTATTGCGACCCGGAGATGGACAAGCTGCTCGATCAGGTCCGCAACGCGTTCGAGCCGGCCGAGCAGACGAAGATCCTGCAGAAGGTGCACGAGAAATACGTGGACGACGCGCTGTTCCTGATGGTCACGCACGATGTGAACCCGCGGGCGATGAGCCCGAAGGTGAAGGGCTTCGTCCAGGCCCAGAACTGGTTCCAGGACTTCTCGCCGATCTCGATGGCCAAGTGATGGGCCAAGTGATGGGCCAAGTGACCGAGCAGGTGACCGGCCCGGCAGATCGTCGCGACGGCGCGGGCGCGCGATGCTGACCTTCGTGGGCAAGCGCCTCGTCTACGTGGCGCCGGTCGCCATCGGCGTGAGCATCGTGTGCTTTCTCCTGGTGCACCTCGCGCCCGGCGATCCGCTCTCGGCGATCCTGCCGGTCGACGCGACGCAGGAGACGATCGAGCAGATGCGGGCGGCCTACGGCTTCGACAAGCCGCTGCCCGTCCAATACGCGCTCTGGCTGTGGCGCGTCCTCCAGGGCGACCTCGGCACCTCGATCGCGACCGGCCGCCCGGTGATCGGCGAGGTCGGGCGGGCGGTCGTGAATAGCCTGATCCTGGCCTCGGTCGCGACCCTCATCGGCTTCGCCTTCGGGACCTTCTTCGGCTTCGTGGCCGGCTATTTCCGCAACTCGCCCCTCGATCGCGCCGCCTCGGCGATCGCGGTCTTCGGGGTCAGCGTGCCGCATTACTGGCTCGGCATGGTGATGGTGATCGTGTTCTCGGCGACGCTCGGCTGGCTGCCGCCGACGGGCGCGGGGCCGGACGGCTCCGGGAACTGGCGCCCGGACCTCGCGCATCTGCGCCACCTCATCCTTCCGGCGATCACCATGTCGGTGATCCCGATGGGCGTGATCGCCCGGACGGTGCGGGCGCTCGTCGGCGACATCCTCTCGCAGGATTTCGTCTCGGCGCTGCGGGCGAAGGGCCTCGGCGAGTTCGGGGTCTTCCGGCACGTCGTGAAGAACGCCGCCCCGACCGCGCTCGCCGTGATGGGCCTGCAGCTCGGCTATCTCCTCGGCGGCTCGATCCTGATCGAGACGGTCTTCGCCTGGCCGGGCACCGGCTTCCTGCTCAACGCCGCGATCTTCCAGCGCGACCTGCCGCTGCTCCAGGGCTCGATCCTGGTGCTGGCCATGTTCTTCGTGCTCCTGAACCTCGCGGTCGACATCCTCCAGACCGCGCTCGACCCGCGGATCGAGCGAGGCTGAGCCGGTGAGCGCCCCCGTCCAGACGGCCTCGCTCACCGCGCCCGCGCTCCCGGCCGCCGCCGCACCCGCGCCCGCGCCCGCCTTCGAGCGCTCGCCAGGCTATTGGGGCCATGTCGGGCGCAAGCTCCTGCGCGACCCCGTCGCGATCGGGGCCGGCCTCGTGATCCTGACGATCGTCGCGGTCGCGATCCTGTCGCCCTGGATCACGCCGATGGACCCCTATCGCGGCTCCATGCTGCGCCGGCTTCGTCCGATCGGCGACCCGACCTACATCCTGGGCTCCGACGAGCTCGGCCGCGACATGCTGAGCCGCCTCATGGTGGCGGGCCGCCTGTCGCTCTTCATGGGCGTCACGCCCGTGATCCTCGCCTTCCTGATCGGGTCCGCGATCGGGATCGTGGCCGGCTATGTCGGCGGCTGGCTCAACACGATCCTGATGCGCACGATCGACGTGTTCTTCGCCTTTCCGTCCGTGCTCCTCGCGATCGCGCTGTCCGGCGCGCTCGGGGCCGGCATCTTCAACGCGATCGTGTCGTTGACCTGCGTGTTCGTGCCCCAGATCGCGCGGGTCGCGGAAAGCGTCACGACCCAGATCCGGCAACGCGACTACGTCGACGCCGCGCGCCTCTCGGGCGCCTCCTCCTTCACGATCGTCCGGGTCCAGGTCCTCGGCAACGTGCTGGGTCCCATCTTCGTCTACGCGACGAGCCTCATCAGCGTGTCCATGATCCTCGCCTCCGGCCTCTCCTTCCTCGGGCTCGGCGTGAAGCCGCCCGAGCCTGAATGGGGGTTGATGCTCAACACCCTGCGCACCGCGATCTACGTGAACCCGCTCGTCGCGGCGCTGCCAGGCCTCGCGATCTTCCTCGTGTCGATCTCCTTCAACCTGTTCTCCGACGGCCTGCGCTCGGCCATGGAGGTGAAGGAGTGACGCCCGCGCTCGATCCGCGCGACCGCGGCGGGCCGGGTCAGCCGCTCGTCTCCGTGCGCGGGCTCGTGAAGCATTTCCCCATCAAGAAGGGGCTCGGCCGGGCGCGCGCCGTCGTGCAGGCCGTCGACGGGATCGATTTCGACATCCTCAAGGGCGAGACGCTCGGCGTCGTCGGCGAATCGGGCTGCGGCAAGTCCACGACGGCGCGCCTCCTCATGGGGCTGATCCCCCACGACCGCGGCGACCTCCTCTTCGACGGCGAAGCGATCGGCGGGCGCGACCTGCCGCTGCGCGACTTCCGCCGCCAGGCCCAGATGGTCTTCCAGGATAGCTATTCGTCGCTGAACCCGCGCATGACGATCGAGGCCTCGATCTCCTTCGGCCCGCGGGTGCATGGGACGCCGGCCCGGCGGGCGATCGAGGAGGCCCGCGCCCTTCTCGCCCGGGTCGGGCTCGAGCCGGCGCGTTTTGCCGGCCGCTACCCGCACGAGCTCTCGGGGGGCCAGCGGCAGCGAGTGAACATCGCCCGCGCGCTCGCGCTCAACCCACGGCTCGTCGTGCTCGACGAGGCCGTGTCGGCGCTGGACAAGTCGGTCGAGGCGCAGGTCCTGAACCTCCTCCTCGACCTGAAGGAGGAGTTCGGCCTCACCTACCTGTTCATCAGCCACGATCTCAACGTCGTCCGGTTCATCTGCGACCGGGTCGCCGTGATGTATCTCGGCCGGGTCGTCGAGATCGGGCCGGCGGAGGCCGTGCTCGGGGCGCCCGCGCACCCCTACACGGCGGCGCTCCTCGCCTCCATGCCGTCGCTCGACCCGGACCGGCGCACGGAGGAGCCGCCGCTCGCGGGCGACCCGCCGAACCCGATCGACCCGCCCTCCGGCTGCCGCTTCCACCCGCGCTGCGCCTGGGGCGAGCCCGTCTGCGCGAAGGAGGATCCGGCGCTCGCCGACATCGGGCCGCACCACGCCGTCGCCTGCCTCGCCCGGCAGCCCGGCGCCGCGCATAGCCGGGCGCCCCTGCTTGAGAGGGAAGCCGCGTGAGCCCGGAGACCGAGCCGCTCGTCAAGGTCGAGAACCTCGCGGTCGCCTTCCGGGGTGGCGTCCGAGCTGTCGACGGCGTCGACCTCACGGTCCGCCGGGGCGAGGTCGTGGCGCTCATCGGCGAATCGGGCTCGGGCAAGAGCGTCACGCTCCGCGCCATCATGCGTCTGAATCCCGAGCGGACGAGCCGCGTCGAGGGCCGGATCCGGGTCGCCGGGCAGGACGTCATGGCGCTGCCGAAGCGCGCGCTCGCCGATTTCCGCGGCCGCACGGTCGCGATGATCTTTCAAGAGCCGCTTCTCGCGCTCGACCCCGTCTACACGCTCGGCCGGCAGATCGCGGAAGCGGTGCGGCGGCACGAGGGCGTCTCCGAGGCCGAGGCGCGCGCCCGGGCGCTCGCCATGTTCGAGCGCGTGCGCATCCCGAGCCCCGAGCGGCGGCTCGACGCCTATCCGCACGAGATGTCGGGCGGCATGCGCCAGCGCGCCATGATCGCGCTCGCGCTCGCCTGCCGGCCGCAGCTCCTGCTGGCCGATGAGCCGACGACGGCGCTCGACGCGACCGTGCAGATCCAGATCCTGCTTCTGCTGCGCGAGCTGCAGCGCGAGCTCGGCCTGTCGGCCATCTTCGTCACGCATGATCTCGGGGCGGCCGTGGAGGTCGCGGACCGGATCGCCGTCATGTATGCGGGCCGGATCGTCGAGGAGGGGAGCGCCCGGCAGGTCGTTCTGTCGCCACAGCATCCCTACACGGTCGGGCTCCTCAAGAGCCGGGCCGACGGCGCGCTCGCGAAAGGCGCGCGGCTCGTCACCATCCCGGGCTCGCCGCCCGATCTCGCGCGACGCCCGCCGGGCTGCGCCTTCGCGCCCCGCTGCCCGCTCGCCGACGAGGCGTGCCGGCGCGACCCGCCGGTCGTGAGCCCCGCGCCGGGCCACCGGGCCGCGTGCTGGCGCGTGCCGGGCGCCGATGCGGCCGAGCCGGCGCAGCGCGCCGACGCCGCGTGAGCGCGGCTTAACACCTGATTCAGCACCGAAACCTAAGAAAGACGTCGTTCTCTCAAGGGTGAGGCCACCATGGTTCGACGTCTCGGCGCCCTGCTCGTCGCTGCGGGGCTCCTCTTCGCCACGGCTCCCGCTCCCGCCCGCGCCGGCGAAGGGGCCGCGATCGCGGCGGGCGCGCTCGGCGGCCTGGCGCTCGGCACCGTCCTCGGCAGCGCCGCGGCATCCGGTCCGTACTATCCGGGCAAGCCCGTCTACCGGGCTCCGCCGCCGCCCGAATACCTGCCGCCTCCGCCCCGCCCGGTCCGCGTCTACGAGGAGGTCGAGTCGCGCTGCTACTGGACCCGGCGCCGCTTCGTCGACCCGTACGGCGACGTCGTGGTCCGCCGCGAGCGCTGGTGCGACTGATCCGGCCGCGACACGCCGCTAGAAGCGCGTCGTCAGGCTGACGAGCCAATCGGGTGAGGCCTCGACGATCCTGGCCTCGAGCGCCTTGTCGAGGCCGGTCAGGATCAGGAGCGCGGCCGTCGCCAGGACGGCGCCGACCGCCTGCTTCAGGCCCTTGCCGGCCGCCATCATGCGACCGCGCCAGCGCATGAGCGCTTCCCGCGACAGCATCCCGAGCGCGAGGAGCGGCAAGGCGGCCCCGATCCCGAAGGCGAGCATCGTGAGCGCGACGGCGCCGAGGTTCTCGCCGCGCGCAGCGAGCACGGAGGCGGCCCCGAGGGTCGGGCCGACGCAGGGGCTCCAGACGGCGCCGAGCAGGAGCCCGACGCCGAACTGGCCTGGCAGGCCGCCCGTCGAGAACCCCCCGAAGCGGCTCTCGGTCCAGGTCGAGATCGGCCCCGCCGCGACGGCGAGGCGCGCCTGCGCGCGCGGCACGATCAGCACGATCCCGATCGCGAGGAGCAGGATGGCGGCCGCGTTGCGGAACACCCCCGCATCGAGACCGATCGCGAAACCGATGGTCGCGACGAAGAGCCCGACGGCCGTGAAGGAGACCGCGAGGCCCGCGGCGAGCGCGGCGGGTCCGAGCCGATGCTCGGACGCGGCCGTGCCGAGCACCACGGGCGCGAGCGGCAGGACGCAGGGCGACAGGATCGAGAGCAGCCCCGCGAGGGCCGCGAAGCCGAGGGAGCCGAGCACGGCCCCGCCTCAGATCGCCTTGGCGAGCAGGCTCTCGATCCCGGGCTTGTCGGTCACGCCCGTCGAGCGGCCGACCTCCCGGCCGTCCTTGTAGACGATCAGCGTGCTCTGCTGCTGCACGCCGAGAAGGCGCAGCGCGTCCTTCTGGGTGTCGAAATCGACCTCGTAGACCGTGAGGCTCTTGAAGCGCGGCTCCGCCTTGAGCTCCGACAGGATCGGCCGCTGCGCCTTGCAGGTCGGGCACCAGGGCGCCGTGACCTCGACCAGGATGGGCTTGCCGGCCGCACGGCTCTGGTCGAAGGCCCCCTGAGTGAAGGGGGTGTCGGCGGCCTGGGCCGCGCCCGCGACTGCGAGACCGACGACCGCGCAGGCCGCGAGAAGGTGGCGACGGTTCAGCATATGACTTCCTCCGATCGGACCGGCGGCGTTCCCCGACCTCGGACGGGCCGCCCGTGCTCCGTCTACGCTCGGCCTGCCCTGATCATTTCACCCGCGTCTTCCAGGTTTCGGCTTCCGCGACGCCGTCGGCGCCGCGCGGGACTTCAGCTCCGGCCGTAGACGTCGTCCACGCGCAGGATGTCGTCCTCGCCGAGGTAGGAGCCGGACTGCACCTCGATGAGCTCGAGCGGGATCCGGCCCGGGTTCTCGAGCCGGTGCGTCTCGCCCTGCGGGATGTAGGTCGACTGGTTCTCGTAGAGCATGAAGACGCGCTCGCCGCAGGTGATCTGGGCCGAGCCGCGCACCACGACCCAATGCTCCGCGCGGTGGTGGTGAAGTTGAAGCGATAGCCGGCCGCCGGGCTTCACCGTGATCATCTTCACCTGGAAGCGGTCGCCCGCGACGATCGGGCGGTAGCTGCCCCACGGGCGATGCACCTCCGTGTGGCTGTCCGCCTCCTCGTAACCCTGCCGGCGCATCGCTTCGAGCGCCTCCTTCACGTCCTGGGCGCGCGAGCGGTCCGCGACCAGGACCGCGTCGTCCGTCGCCACGACGATCAGGTTCTCGACCCCGACGGTCGCGACGAGCGGCCGTTCCGAGCGGATGAAGGTGTTCGACGTCGCGACCGAGACGGCTCGCCCGAGGGCGACGTTCCCCGCCTCGTCCGGCGCATGGACGGCGCCGATCGCGTCCCAGGCGCCGAGGTCGCTCCAGTCGATCGCGACGGGCAGGACGGCCGTCCGCGCGCTCCCTTCCATGATGGCGTAATCGACCGAGATCGCCGGCAGAGCCTTGAAGGAGGCGGGGTCGAGCCGCACGAAGTCGAGGTCGCGGGTCGCGCCGTCGAGGGCCGCCCGGGCGCCAGCGAGAAGCTCCGGCCGGCGCTCCTCCGCTTCGCGGATCATGGTCTCGGCCGCGAACAGGAAGATGCCGGCATTCCAGGCATGGCGGCCGTCGGCCACGAGCCGCTCGGCCTCGGCGCGCGCCGGCTTCTCGACGAAGCGCGCGACACGGCGGACGGGGCTCGACGCGTCCGGGACCGCCTCGTCCCCGACCTCGATGTAGCCGTAGCCGGTTTCCGCGCGGCTGGGCCTGATGCCGAAGAGGCAGATGGCCCCGGCGCGGGCCGCGGGCGCCGCGTCCCGGACGGCCTTCCGGAAGGCCGCCACGTCGCGCACGAGGTGGTCGGAGGGCAGGAGCAACACCAGCGCGTCCGGCCCGTGCTCGCGGGCCGTGACGAGGCTCGCGACGAGCGCGACCGCAGCCGTGTTGCGCGGCTCGGGTTCGAGCACGATCGGCCCGCGCGGCAGGCCGAGCGCCTCGACCTGGTCGGCCAGGAGGAAGCGATGCGGCTCGGCTGCCACGAAGGCCGGCGGCGCGAAGCCCTCGGCCGCGACCCGCGTCACCGTCTCCTGCACGAGCGTCAGGTCACCCGCGAAGGCCTGGAACTGCTTCGGCATGGAGAGCCGCGAGACGGGCCAGAGCCGCGTCCCGCTGCCCCCGCACATGATCACCGGAACGATGTCG
>JAFAPJ010000375.1 GCA_019247255.1 Methylobacteriaceae bacterium
TGCGGCCGACATACGCGCGGTAGTCTACAACAGCGCGGGCCTTCCCGTTTGCAACGCCTTCACAGTCAACACGACGACCGTCGGGCAGCAGGGCGAATCGCATGTCGTGTCGCTCGACGACGGCGGCTTTCTGGTCTCCTGGAAGGATAAAAGCCATGACCAGGTCTTAGCCCAGCGTTTCGACGGTACCGGCAACAAGCTCGGCACCGAGATCCAGCTTCATCAGGGCTCCAACACTTTTGAGACCAGTCTGGCCACGTTGTCGGACGGGCGAGTTGTTGCGAGCATAGACGATTTTGCATCGGGGGGCAATTACGACGTTTACAATATCCTCCTGGACACACGCACGAACACAGTAAATCACGTCACTGGCGCAAACTTCTTTGGCGGCGGGACCAGCGATTTCCTGATCACCCGGACCGACCCCGGTGGCAACACGTCGGGTGGGACGATGCAGCTGTACGGGCTCGGCACCGACGGCGGTCTCGGAAAGATCAGGGACGTCGGGACGGATTGGGCAATCGACGGTGCCGGCGACATGAATGGCGACGGCCGCGCGGACCTGCTGATCCATCACGATACCGGAGCGACTCGAGACCTTTGGCTGTTTCGAACGGGCGCCACTGAGGTTGTGAGCACGACCAAGCTCGGCACGGTAGGAACCGATTGGCAGGTCTCAGGGATCGGCGACTTCACCCACGACGGGATCAACGACGTTCTGATCGCCAAGGACAACGGCAATAATACGCGCACTTTGACCGTGCTGACGGTCCAGAACGAAACCACCGCGGCCGTCACTCAAGCCGGGGTGGTGACGTCGGACTGGGTGGTGGACGGGGTTGGCGACATGACCAAGGACGGCACTGCCGACATCCTTATGCATTACGACGATGCCGGCGGTCGCCACCTGCAAACATTGAACATGCAGAATGCTGTCGCCCGGAGCGTGATTAATACCGGCCTCGTCGGCAAAGAATGGCAGATCGACGGGCTCGGCGACTTTGACGGCGATGGCGATAAAGACGTGCTGCTGCATTTCGACGACGCCACCTCTCGCAACATCGCCATCCTGACAATCGAGAACGGCGCAACCACCTTGGCCCGGACCGTAGGCCCGGTTGGTAAGAACATTCAGATCGACGGAATCGGCGACTTCAACGGCGACGGGGTGGCCGACATCGGAGTCCATTACGACACAGCCACGAGCCGCATCGAGCTGGTTATCGGTATTCGGGACGGGGGCACCGTGACAGGCATCAGCGAAGTCGGCGTTCTCAATCACGACTGGCTGATCGGTTAGAGCCGGCGCGGCATAGGTCCCCACTTGGTGGCGGCCAGCCGAAGCCCGGCTCGCCGTCGGCCTGGACCTTTGAGATCGCGCACGATGAGGCGCGTCACGCGCCAGCCCAGAGTGCTGCGTGCCGAATTGGCGGAAGGGGTGGGATTCGAACCCACGGTGGGGTCGCCCCCACGGCGGTTTTCAAGACCGCTGCCTTAAACCGCTCGGCCACCCTTCCTCCCCGACAGATGTAAAGCGTTCTCCCGCGAGATTGAACCGGGTCCGCGCCCGGCCGTTGGACGGAGGGTCGGCCACGCTCGAGTCCGCGGCCCGGCACAGCGGCGCCGGGGTCTGCTGAGCCGGTCGCCCGGCCGTTGTGCGACGCGGCAGCGGCTTGTCACTTTAGAACCGCTGCGATAAGCGGGCGCAGGCTGATGCGATAGGGACGGCGCGACCCTATATCGGGTCCAGCACGTCAAACAATTTCAACGGGTTGCGGCAGTATCGCGACGATCGTTGACGGGTGCCGAATGAGCGATCTCGTTTACGCCTACCTGCCTCTCGTCATCTTCATCGGCGTCTCGCTGTTCATCGCGGCCGCGCTTCTCGTGACCCCCTTTCTGGTTGCTTACAAGAGCCCGGATCCGGAGAAGCTGTCCGCCTATGAATGCGGCTTCAACGCCTTCGACGACGCCAGGATGAAGTTCGACGTCCGGTTCTATCTGGTGGCGATCCTGTTCATCATCTTCGATCTGGAGGTCGCGTTCCTGTTCCCCTGGGCGATCACCTTCGGAGATCTCGGCTGGTATGGCTTCTGGTCGATGATGATCTTCCTGGGCGTGCTGACAGTCGGGTTTGTCTACGAGTGGAAGAAGGGAGCCCTCGAATGGGATTGAGCCCCGCGACGAGCGTCGCTCCGACCCCGCGCGGTCTCCTCGACCCGTCGGGCAAGCCGATCGGCGCCAACGACCCGTTCTTCCGCGAGGTCAATGCCGAGCTCGCCTACCAGGGCTTCCTCACCACGACCGCGGACGAGCTCATCACCTGGGCCCGGACGGGCTCGCTCATGTGGATGACCTTCGGGCTCGCCTGCTGCGCGGTCGAGATGATCCACATGTCGATGCCCCGCTACGATTGCGAACGCTTCGGCTTCGCGCCCCGGGCGACGCCGCGCCAATCGGACGTGATGATCGTCGCCGGGACGCTGACGAACAAGATGGCGCCCGCCCTCCGCAAGGTCTACGACCAGATGCCGGAGCCGCGCTACGTGATCTCCATGGGATCCTGCGCCAACGGCGGCGGCTACTACCACTATTCCTATTCGGTCGTCCGTGGGTGTGATCGGGTGGTGCCGATCGACATCTACGTGCCCGGCTGCCCGCCGACCGCGGAGGCGCTGCTCTACGGCGTACTGCTCCTGCAGAAGAAGATCCGCCGGACCGGGACGATCGAGCGATGAGCCCCGGACCCGATCTCGACCTGCTCGCGACCGAAGTGCGGGCGCGGCTCGGGGAGGCCGTGCTCGACCACGCGATCGCCTATGACGAGCTGACGATCCGTGTGCCGGCCGCCGGCATCGTCGATGCGCTGACGGCGCTGCGAGACGACCCGGCGCTCCTGTTCCTGATGCTCTGCGACGTGACGGCGGTCGATTATCCCGGCCGCGAAGAGCGCTTCGACGTCGTCTATCACCTGCTCTCGCCCCGCCATAACCGGCGCATCCGCGTAAAGGTCACGGCGGGCGAGGAGACGCTCGTCCCCTCCGTCATCTCCGTCTTCCCGAACGCGAACTGGTACGAGCGCGAGACCTACGACCTCTACGGGGTCCTGTTCTCCGACCATCCCGACCTGCGGCGCCTCCTCACCGATTACGGTTTCGAGGGGCACCCGCTCCGCCAGGACTTTCCGCTGACGGGCTTCGTGGAGGTCCGCTACGACGATACTGAGCGGCGCGTCCTCTACGAGCCCGTGAAGCTGCAGCAGGAATTCCGCAACTTCGATTTCCTCTCGCCCTGGGAAGGGACGGATTACGTCCTGCCCGGCGACGAGAAGGCGAGAGGCTGACGCCATGGCGACCGACGGCATGCTGGCGGCCGAGCGCACGGACCTGCTCGAGACGCGTCCGGGCCCGGAGACCGTGATTGCGCCGCGCGACACGGACAGCCTCGTCCCGTCGACGGGCCGCGAGCACGACATCCGCAACTTCTCGATCAATTTCGGGCCGCAGCATCCGGCGGCGCATGGCGTGCTGCGCCTCGTGCTCGAGCTCGACGGCGAGATCGTGGAGCGGGTCGACCCGCATATCGGGCTGCTCCACCGCGGCACCGAGAAGCTCATAGAGTATAAGACCTACCTCCAGGCGAACCCGTATTTCGACCGCCTCGATTACTGCTCGCCCATGAGCCAGGAGCACGGCTTCTGCGTCGGGGTCGAGAAGCTCTTAGGCATCGAGGTTCCCCGCCGCGCCCAGCTGATCCGCGTTCTCTACCTGGAGATCAGCCGGATCATGTCGCATCTTCTCAACGTCACGACGCAGGCGCTCGACGTCGGCGCCCTGACGCCGCCCCTCTGGGGCTTCGAGGCGCGCGAGAAGCTGGTGGTCTTCTACGAGCGGGCGTCCGGCTCGCGCATGCATTCGAACTACATTCGGCCGGGCGGCGTTCACCAGGACCTGCCGCCCAAGCTGATCGACGACATCTGGGACTTCTGCGACCCGTTCCTGAAGACGCTCGACGACCTCGACGAGCTCTTCATCGGCAACCGCATCTTCAAGCAGCGCAACGTCGATATCGGGGTCGTGACGCTCGAGGATTGCTGGCGGTGGGGCTTCTCGGGGCCGGTTCTGCGCGCCTCCGGGGCCGCCTGGGACATTCGCCGGACGGACCCGTACGAGTGCTACGAGGAGCTCGATTTCGACATCCCGGTCGGGGCAAACGGCGATTGCTACGACCGGCAGGTCGTCCGCATGGAGGAGATGCGCCAGTCGGTGCGCATCATGAAGCAGGTGATCGAGAAGCTGCGGCAGCCGGACGGGCAGGGCCCGATCTCGACCCTCGACGGCAAGATCGCACCGCCGAAGCGCTCCACCATGAAGCGCTCGATGGAGGCGCTCATCCACCACTTCAAGCTGTATACCGAGGGCTTCCACGTGCCCGCCGGCGAGGTCTATCGGCCGGTCGAGGCGCCGAAGGGCGAGTTCGGAGTCTATCTCGTGGCCGACGGCACGAACAAGCCGTATCGCTGCAAGATCCGGGCGCCCGGCTTCGCGCATCTTCAGGCCATGGACTTCATGTGTCGGGGCCACATGCTGGCCGATGTCGGGGCGGTGCTCGGCTCGCTCGACATCGTCTTCGGCGAGGTCGACCGGTGAGCGCGGGCGTGGCCACCGCGCCGTCGGGGCGCATGACGGTCGAGGACTACCTCGGTTGGGTCGTCCGGCAGCCGAAGGGCCGCTACGAGCTCGTGGACGGAGTTCCCGTCAGGATGTCTCCCGAGGCTAATCGTCATCTGCTCGTGAAGGGTGCCGCGTATCGCGCCTTTCATGAGGCGGTCCGCGCGGCCGCGACGAGCTGCTTGGTTCTGACCGACGGTGGCACGGTGGTCATTCACGACCGGAAGGCGCGTGAGCCTGACCTCAGCATCATCCCGGACACCTCTCTCGAACTCGACTCCGTGCTCATCGGCGAACCGATGATCTTGGTCGAAGTGACATCGCCGTCGACGCTCAACACGGACACGAGCGACAAGCTCATCGATTATTTCTCGCTGCCCGGCGTGCAGCACTACGTGCTGATCCACCCCATCGAGCGGCGCGTCGTCCATCATCGTCGCCTTCCAGACGGCAAGATCGAGACCTCGATCGCCGCGGGCGGAGCCCTGACGTTCGACCCTCCCGGCTTCTCCGTTGAGATCGCTCGCTTCTTCGAGGACCTGCCGCTCGTGGAGGTGAACTGATGTCCGTTCGTCGCCTCGCGCCCGATGACGTGCAGCCCGCGTCCTTCGCGCTGTCACCCGAGAACGAGCGCTTTCTCGCCGCGCAGGTCGCCAAATATCCGGAGGGGCGGCAGGCCTCGGCCGTGATCCCGGCGCTCTGGCAGGCGCAGAAGCAGCATGGCGGCTGGCTGCCGCGTGCCGCCATCGAGGCCGTCGCGGTCCGGCTCGGCATGCCGGTCATCCGCGTGATGGAGGTCGCGACCTTTTACACGATGTTCAACCTGGAGCCGGTCGGCCGCTACTTCGTCCAGCTCTGCGGGACGGTGCCGTGCCACGTGAAGGGCGCGCTCGACCTGAAGCAGGTTCTGCTCGACCGCGTGGGCGACGAGCGGCACGTGACGGCGGACGGCCTGTTCTCCTGGCTCGAGGTCGAGTGCCTGGGCGCCTGCTGCAATGCGCCCATGGTGCAGATCAACGACGATTACTACGAGGACCTGACGCCTGATCTCCTGGTCAAGCTGCTGGACGATCTCGCGACCGGACGCCCCGTGAAGCCGGGGCCGCAGAACGGCCGCGTCTCCTCCGAGCCCGAGGGCGGGCCGACGACGCTCTCCGACCCGGCGCTCTTCGACGGCTCGCTCGTCGGCGCCTGGCGGAGCCGCTTCGAAGAACCGGCGGTCGCCCCGGCCTCGCCGGCGGCGACGGGCGAGACCGCCGCCGCGACCGGGACGGGCCCGGGCGACCCGAAGGCCGCGAAGCCGGATGCCGGCCGGCCCGTCGAGCGGGGCGTCGCGGATGCGCCGGCGCAGCGTGCCGCGAACGGCGAGGCGCCCCTGAACCCGGCCGAGCGGGCAGATCAAGGCAACCCCGCGAAGGCGACGGCCGTCGAGCCGGGCTCGCCCTCGCAGGGGCGTCCGCCGCAGAGCGAGAAATCCTACACCGCGACGCCGGCGAAGCCCGAGGAGGGTCGGCTCGTCGCCGACGACAAGGGCACGAGCCCGGTGGCCGGCACCGCTCCCGAGGCCGCGCCGACGCGGCGCGACGGCTCCGACACGAAGCCGGTCGGCGCCGATCCGGATGCCTCGCCCGGCGTCGCGCCGAAAGAGTGACGGGACCCCACCATGGCGCTGTCCGACCGCGATCGCATCTTCACGAACCTCTACGGGCTCCACTCCGCGGGGCTCGAAGCCGCGCGCCGGCGGGGCGCCTGGGACGGCACCAAGTTCCTGCTCGAGAAGGGCGTGGACTGGATCATCAACGAGATGAAGGCCTCGGGACTGCGCGGCCGCGGCGGCGCCGGCTTCCCGACCGGGCTCAAATGGTCTTTCATGCCGAAGGAGGTCGGCGAGCGGCCGCATTACCTCGTCGTCAACGCGGACGAATCCGAGCCCGGGACCTGCAAGGACCGTGAGATCATGCGGCATGATCCGCATCTTCTCATCGAGGGCTGCCTCATCGCGTCCTTCGCGATGCGGGCGCATGCCTGCTACATCTACATCCGGGGCGAATACATCGCGGAGCTGCATGCGCTGCAGCGCGCGGTCGACGAGGCCTACGAGGCGCGGCTCATCGGGCCGGACAACGTCCACGGCTACCCGTTCGACCTCTACGTCCATCACGGGGCGGGCGCGTACATCTGCGGCGAGGAGACGGCGCTCCTCGAGAGCCTCGAGGGCAAGAAGGGCATGCCGCGGCTGAAGCCGCCCTTCCCGGCCAATATGGGCCTCTACGGCTGCCCGACGACGGTGAACAATGTCGAGTCGATCGCGGTCGCCGGCACCATCCTGCGGCGCGGCGGCGCCTG
>JAFAPJ010000381.1 GCA_019247255.1 Methylobacteriaceae bacterium
AGGGTGAGGTTCACGTATTCGACCTGGAGGGCCACCCCAAGGCGACCAGAGCCTATGCCTGGTCGTCTCCGGTTGAGGGATCGACCAAGCGACGGTTCTATGCCGTTCTAGGGGTGCCGCCGATCTTCACGGCCGTTGACGCGGTGCGGGCGGCGATCGTGGCGAATGCCCGAGCGCCAATTTTGCGAAAGCGGACGGGTGATGCATGTTGAAGCAGGCCATCCCGAACATCTTCGTCAAAGACTTTCAAGCGGCGCTCACATACTACGCCGAACAGCTTGGGTTCCAGCCGCTATTCGTCTACGGCGAACCTCCTTTTTATGCCCACGTGACGCGTGATGAGGCGGTTCTTGCGATCCGTCACGTGACTAAGCCGGTGCTCGATCACAGCGCGGGTGAGGCGTTGTTAAGCGCTTTCATCGAGGTCTCTGACGCGGACGCCTTGCACGCTTCGATACAGGCCGTTGGCGCCCATATCTGGCAACAGCCGCGTGATGAGCCATGGGCCATGCGCAGCGTTATCGTGAGCGATTTGGACGCCAATCTAATTTCCTTCGCCTCGCCCTTGGTTAGATGACTCGATTGGCGTCTCTCTGAAATTAGGACACTACCAAACCTCGCCTTCGTTTCCCGTTCCGGGAGGACAGCGTCTGTTCACGCAAAGCTGAGCGGTCGATTGCCCGGCTCACGACGTTCCGCTAAGGCTCAGCTCAGCGAGACGACCGCGAGCGAAGCTCGCGATGCGCGGCGCGCTCCGTGGCCGAGCCGAGACGGGTGACGGACGCGGCCGGCTCGTCCGAAGGAGGTCGGGCGGGACGTGTCACGAGCGAGGACGAGCAGCGCCGAGGAAGACCCGCGGGCGGGTGGCCGGTCGCTCTTCCGCCTGTCGGCCGGAGCCGGCCGTTGAACGCTCTCGCGGCTGTGCCGCCCGTCGCTGCGGGGCCGGCCTGCCCTGAAAGCGATCGGCTCGCGGCGCTGCGGCGATACGCCGTGCTCGACACGCCGAGCGAGGCCGAATTCGACGAGGTGACGCGGATCGCGGCGCTCGTCTGCCGAGCCCCGATGGCGCTGGTGAGCCTCGTCGAGGAGGCGCGACAGTTCTTCAAGGCCGTCGAGGGCTTCGCCGTCCGCGAAACCCCGATCGGGGTCTCGATCTGCGCCCACGCGATCCGTCGCCCGGGGCTCTTCATCGTCCCGGACCTGCGGGCCGACGACCGCTTCGCTACTAACGTGCTCGTCACCGGCGCCCCGCACCTGCGCTTCTACGCGGGCGCGCCGCTCGTCACCCCGGACGGGCACGCGATCGGGACGGTCTGCGTGCTCGACACGGTTCCGCGCCCCGACGGCTTGACGAGCGAGCAGGCGCAGACGCTCGAAGCGCTCGCCCGCCAGGCCATGACCCAGCTGGAGCACCGGCGTCTCCTCGCGTCCCTGGCGCGGCGGGAAGCCGAGCTCGACCGCGTGCAGGAGATCGCGGGCGTCGGCGGGCTCGAGGTCGACCTGCGCGACGGGTTCAAGAACCGGCGCTCGACGCGCTACCTGCGCCTCCACGGCCTTCCGCCCGAAGCGGCCGAGGAAACGCACGAAGCCTGGGTCGCGCGGATCCACCCCGACGACCGCGAGCGGGTCGTGCGCGAGTTCGTCGAGGCGGTCCGCGGCGACGCCCGAACCTACCGCTCCGAATACAGGATCGTGCGCCCGAGCGACGGCGAGACACGCTGGGTGCAGGCGCTCGCCGAGATCGAGCGCAACCCCGACGGCAAGGCCCTGCGGCTCGTCGGCGCGCACCGGGACATCACGGATCGAAAGCGGGACGAGGACGCGCTGCGCGGCGCCGAGGAGCGCCTGCGCGCGATCCTCGACACGATGCCCCAGATGGTCTGGTCGACGCGGCCGGACGGCTGCCACGACTACTCCAACGAGCGCTGGTACGATTTCACGGGCCTTGAACGGGACACGACCGACGGCGACGGCTGGGCCAGCATGTTCCATCCGGACGACATGCCGGAGGCGCGGGCGCGCTGGGAGCGGGCGCTCGCGACGGGCGAGCCCTACGAGGTCGAGTACCGCCTGCGCCACCGCTCGGGCACGTACCGCTGGACGCTCGGGCGGGCTCTGCCCATCCGGGACGCCGAGGGCCGGATCGAGCGTTGGTTCGGCACCTGCACGGACATTCACGACCTCAAGCAGGCCGAGGCCGAGGTCGCGGCTCGGCGAATGCAGCTCGAGACCCTGCTCGAGACGGCCCCGGTTGCGGTCTGGTTCACGGACGATCTCGCGGTCAGCCGGGTCATGCGCAACGGCTACGCGGCCGAGATCATGGGGCTTCCGCGGGGCACGACGGCCTCGTTCGGCAGCGGCGGGATCTCCCATGCCAGGGTCCAGCGTGACGGCGAGCCCGTCGAGCTTCGCGACATGCCCCTCCAGCGCGCGGTCACAGGCGAGGACGTTCGCGACGAGGAATACGAGATCGTCTTCGCCGACGGTCGGCCGCCCGCCACGCTCCTGTCCTCCGCGAGCGCGATCCGCGACACGTCGGGGGCGATCACGGGCGCAGTCGCGGTCAGCCTCGACATCTCCGGGCGCAAGCGGATCGAGGAGGCGCGCGAGCTGCTGGCCCGCGAGCTCTCGCACCGCATCAAGAACATCTTCGCGGTCGTGCAGAGTCTCGCGGCCCTGACGTCTCGCGGGCGGCCCGAGGCCCAGGCCTTCTCCGGCGAGTTCCGGGCCCGGATTCAGGCGCTCGCCGAAGCGCACGAATACGTTCGGCCGCATTCGCCGGGCAGCCGGAGCGACGCGATCGCCGAGACGTTGCAAGGTCTCATCCGCAACGTTCTCGCCCCGTATTTCGCGGAGGGGGGCGAGAGCCGCTTCGAGATCGAGGGCGACGATGTTCCGGTCGGCGTCCGCTCCGCGACCGCGATCGCGCTCATCGTCCACGAGCAGGCGACCAACGCCGTCAAGTACGGGGCGCTCTCGCGGGAGGCCGGCCGGGTCATGATCCGCGGCACGCGCGAGGGCGATCTCTATCGGCTGCGCTGGCAGGAGGTCGGCGGTCCGCCGATCGACGGTCCCCCGCAGCGCAAGGGGTTCGGCACGCTGATGGCCGCGCGCAGCACGGCTGGTCAGCTCGAAGGCACCCTCACCCACGATTGGCGGCCGGGCGGGCTCGTCGTCGAGCTGACCGCGCCGGTCGTCAATATTGCGCGCTAGCCGCTAGCCCGTCGCCGATCTGACGGATTGCTGCAGCGCGCTGATCAGGAGACCTGCTCCGAGCGGGCCCGGGTGGCGAAACGCCTCCACGCAGGACCAGATCAGAGCAGGACTGACATCCTCGGCCGCGCCGAAATGCATCTCCCAGTTTCCGAAGATCCGCTGGCTCACGCCCGAGATGTCGAAGATGCGCAACTCGTCATGGCGGGGATCGCGCGTGATGCGCGCGAGCGTCGAGAAGAGCGGCCGTGCATCCCCTTCGAGCACCTGAATGAAGAATTTCGGGTTCACGATCAGCGCGCCGGACAGCCCGTGCGCCTGATTGAGCGTCACGACCTGATCCTTCAGGACCGCCATGGCGGCCACGAAGCTCGGCTCAAGCGCCTTGCCGGTTGGACGGCTCATATAGGTGAGCCGGACGAGCTTCTCCGCGGCATCCCCGGCGGGCGCGGGATCTTGCGCGAGGTGGGCATGCGGGAACACGAGCACCTGCAGGGCCGCC
>JAFAPJ010000389.1 GCA_019247255.1 Methylobacteriaceae bacterium
CGCACCATCGTGGAGGGCTACGACCTGTCCCGCCGCTGCCTGCCGGCCTGGCTCGGCTTCATGAGCCATGTGAGCCGCTCGGCGCCGCAGCTCGCTGCGTGACGGACGGCTTCCGTTTCGCCAAACGGGCCGCTGCCTGACCGGCCGTCAGACACCCGGAACCACGACGCCGCCTGCGAGAGGACGCCAGGTCAGCCGATCCGGCGGCTCGTCCTCTGAACCGATGCTGTACTGCCCGTCGGCCCGCAAGGTCAGCACATTGCCGTTCGGACGATAGACCGACCATTGCTCGTCGTCGTTGCGCTCGTAAGGCCAGGTCAGCAGAGATCCGCCGAGGTCGAATCTGAACAGGGTCTCGTATTTTCGCTCGTCGATTGAGACCTGAACGAGCTTCTCGCCGGATAGGCTGTCGAGAGCAGCCTGGATTTGGCGATTGGCATCCTCGTCTTCCGCGAGTCGCTCGGCCTCGCGGCCGATCCGCCAATGACAGGCGAAGATCGTAAGATTGCGATCGCCGACCGGCTTGATCCGACGCTGCGCCGCCCGCGCTCTGACCTCGGCGGAGCGGGACGCCGAGACGTAGGGCTCCCGCACATGGAGGCGCGGTTCACCGAACTCGAAGGCTAGGATGCTGCCGTGGACGCGTTCGACACCCCATGAGGGGAGGCCGATCAGGTCTTGCAGGCAACTCTCGATGGTGTCCGTCACTCGGCCATCATCGTGAAACGGCCCATCTCTGCCAAGCCAGGACGGCTCGCCGCTCTCACCCCGCTAGCTGCGGACGGAAGCCGGCCTCCGCGGCCCGCTCGCGCCAGAGCCGTTCCTCCTCGGGATCCGGCGCGCAGCCCCAGCCCTTCCCCAGCATGACCGCGAGGTTGTGCTGCGCGAGGGGGTGGCCGGCCTCGGCCGCGGCGCGATAGCAGGCGAGCCCTCGCTCGAGGTCCCGCGGCGCGCCGCGACCCTGGCAGGCCAACACCCCGAGAAGGTAGGCGGCCTCGGCCGAGCCCTGGTCGGCCGCCGCCTCCGCGGCTCGGGTCGCCTCGGCCCAGTCGCTTTCCTGGTCGCTCTCGGCGAGCGCGGCCGCGAGCGCGAGCTGCGCGTCGGCCGAGCCCGCCTCGGCGGCGCCACGCATGAGCTCGAGGATCTCCTCGCGGGAGAGCGTCGTCCCGCCGCCGCGCTGGCGCCGCGCAAGGCGTCGGAGCGCCGGCGGGTGGCCCCGTCGCGCGGCGTGCTCGAGAAGACCGACGGCGCGGGCCTGGAGGTCCGGACGCGTGTCCGCGCCGAGCGCGTCGGCGAGCGCCGTCTGGGCCGGGAGATGACCGCGCCGGGCGGCGCGCTCGATCCAGCCGAGCGCGATCCGCCGCGCTTCCTCGGAGGGCGCCGTTTCAAGGAGATGGCGGCCCCAGCGGAGCTCGGCCTCGGGGAGGCCCGCCTCGGCCGCGACCTTGAACCAGCGTGGCGGGTCCGCGTCGGGTTCTGCCAGCGCCGGCTCCTTCAGCTGGAGGAGCCCGAGGTTGAAGGCCGCGACCGCGTGGCCCGCCTCGGCGGCGCGGGCGAACCAGCGCGCCGCCGCCTTCACGTCACGAGGCACGCCCTCGCCGCGCGCGGCGTTGCGCCCGGCGATGAACTGGGATTCGCGGTCGCCCGCCTCCGCGGCCCGCAACCGGAGCCGGGCGGCTTCCGCCGTGTCGGGAGGCAGCACGTCGCCCCGCGCCAAGAGCATCGCCAGGAGGATCAGGCTCGGCTGGTGGGCGAGCCGGATCGCGCGGCGAAGCAGAGTCTCGATCCGCTCGGCCTCGGCCTTCGGGTCGGGCCCCTCCAGCAGCAGGCGCGCCAGCGCATGGAGGCCCTCGGGCCGGCCCGCCTCGCCGGCCTCCACGAAGAGGGTTACGGCGCGGTCGCGGTCGGCCGGCCCGCCCCAGCCGTCGCGGCAGGCTTCGGCAAGGCGCAGGCTCGCGCCCGGATGGCCGTGCGCCGCCGCCTTCGCATAGGCGGCGACGGCCTCGACCGGATCCGGGTTCGTCCCGAGGCCGTGCTCGTGGGCGCGGCCGAGCCCGTACCAGGCGTCGGCGGGCTCCGCATCGGTCGCGGCCGCGAAGAGCGCCCGTGCGGCCGCGGCGTCGCGCTCGCCCGCCTGCCCGGTGACGAGCAGCCAGGCGAGCTGGACTTTCGCGCGCGGGAGACCTCCCTCCGCGGCAGCTTTGAGCCAGCGGAGCGCCTCGGCGGCCGAGCGTTCGACCGCGATCCCGCGCGGGAAGAGGAGCGACGCCGTTCCGTCCGTCTCGGACTGGCCGAGCCAGGCGCTCGCGCCGGGCGTTCCGGCCGGGCCGCCGTCGAGCAGGAGGCGGGCGAGCCGGAACTGCGCCTCGACCGAACCGGCTTCCGCGCCGATCCGGTACCAATGCGCGGCGTCCGCGACGCTCCGCAGGACGCCCCGGCCGGTCCGGTAGGCGTCGCCGAGCCGCCGGCAGGCGTCCGGGTCGCCGCGTCGCGCGGCGCCGCGCAGCGCCGGCAGAGCCTGCGTCGGACGGCCCGCATCCCAGTCGCGCAACGCGCGCCGGAGCCGTCGCGCCGTGAATCGAGCCAAGATGGTCATCGCGGTCGAGACCTCGTCATGGCTCGCGCATCGCTTCGCCGACGCCGCGCAACGCGCCGCCGACCACGTAGGCGAGGACGGACCGGGTGCCGATATGGACGTCGGCGCCGAGCGTCATGCCGGGGATCAGCCGGAAGGAGGCCGGGACGCGGACGAAATCGATCCGGTCCACGCTGACCCTGGCCTTGTAATAGGCCTCGACCTGCTTGCCGTCGTCGTCCGTCGTGAAGGCCCCCTCGCTGATCCAGCGCAGCCGCCCCGACGCCGTCCCGTGCTCGATGAAGTTGAAGGCGTCGACCTTCAGGGTCGTCGGGTCGCCGGCCCGGATGAAGCCGACATTGCGCGCCGCGACGTGGATCTCGGCCTCGACCGGGGCGGAGAGGGGCATCAGCGTCATGAGCTGGTCCCCTTCCCGCAGGACCGAGCCGACCGACAGCTTCGTCAGGTTGAGGACGACGCCGTCCTCCGGCGCCTCGAGCCGGATCAGCTCCGCCTTGCGGTCGGCTTTCTGGCGCTGGCCTCGCGCGGCGTCGCGCGTGTTGCGGGCGGTCACGAGCTCCTGGCTGAGCTGGGTGCGCCACTGCTGGACGAAGGTGTCACGATCGGCCTCGGTGGCGGCGAGCTGGTGCCGGGCCTCGACGAGCGCGTTGCGCCCGTTCTCGAGGGTTCGCAGGACCTCGAGATGGCTGTCGCTCGCGAGGAGCAGGTTGAGGAGGCTGCCGGCCGCCTTGTCGAGGAGCTCCTGGCGCATCCCGGCAATCTGGCGGGCGATGCGCTCGCGCTCGGTGAGCCGTCCCTCGTCGCTCGTCAGCTTCTGGATGGTCGCGCGGGTCTGCTCGATCTTCTCCTCGTAGCTCGCGAGCTGGGCGCGGAACTGCGAGCGGCGCTGCTCGAAGAGGGCGCGCTGCAGCGCGTTGTAGCGGGCCTGATCCGGGTCCGAGGTCTCCGGAAACGAGAGATCCCGGTCCGCCTGCTCGGCCTCGGCCCGGGCGACCTGGGCGTCGAGGCTCGCGACCTGCTGCTGCAGGGCGCGGGCGTCGGCGTTGGCGAACGTGGGGTCGAGGGTGGCGAGAAGCTGGCCGCGGCGCACCTGATCGCCCTCGTGGACGTCGATGCTGCGGATCAGCGACGCGTCGAGCGCCTGGAAGGTGCGCATGGCCTGCGTCGAGACGATCTTGCCCCGCTCGCTCGTGACGACGCGATCGACCTCCGCGAAGGCGGTGAGGCCGAGCCCGGCGACGAGGAGCGCCGTCAGGCAGGCGAGGGTCAGGCGGGCCGTCATGGGCTCCCGCTCCTCGCGGATCTCGTCCGTCTCCGACCTGAAACGCCGGACGACGGTCTCGTCCGTCGCGGCTTTCCCGGCGGGGCGGGAGCCTACGTCACGCGGCATGGGAGCTCTCCCGGGCGGAGGGCGTGCTCGCGGCCTTGGGCACCGCGGCCAGCCGGCGCGCGGGGGTGGGCGCGGCCGGGACGGTCTCGGGCCCGTTCTGCTGCAACCAGAGCTCCCGGTAGATGTCGCAGCGCTCGAGAAGGTCCGCATGGCGCCCGATGTCGTTCACGCGACCGCGCTCGAGCACCAGGATCGCGTCGGACGGAACCAGGGACGACAGCCGGTGCGAGATCACGATCACGGTCCGGCCGGCCGCGATCTTGCGCAGGTTGGCGTTCACGATCGCCTCGCTCTCGGGATCGAGCGCGCTCGTCGCCTCGTCGAGGATCAGGATGCGGGGGTCGGTGATGAGCGCGCGCGCGATCGCGAGGCGCTGGCGCTGGCCGCCCGACAGGTTCGTGGAGCCCTCGTAGATGAAGGTCTCGTAGCCGCGCGGCAGTCGGTCGATGAACTCCTCGGCGCCCGCGAGCCGCGCCGCCCGGACCACCTCGTCGAAGGTGGCGTCGAGCCGGGCCGCCGTGATGTTGTCCCGGATCGTGCCGCTGAACAGGAAGGAGTCCTGCAGCACGACGCCGAGATGCCGGCGCAGGTGATCGAGGTCGTATTCCCGCAGGTCGATCCCGTCGATCTTGATGAGGCCTTCGTAGGAGGCGTGCAGGCGCTGGAGGAGGCGGGTCACGGTCGTCTTGCCGGACCCGGACCGGCCCATGATCCCGAGCACAGTCCCCTGCGGCACCTCGAACGAGACGCCGTCGAGCGCCGGCGAGGTCGCGCCGGCATATTGGAAGCGGACTCGCTGGAACTCGACGTGCCCGGCGACGGGCGTCCGCACGCCGTGGCTCTACCGCCCCTCCTCGGGCTCCTGGTTGATGACGTGCGCGACCGTCTCCATCGCGGAGCGGGCCTGGTCGTATTGCTCGACGAGCTGGGCGAGCTGCCGCAGGGGCGAGGCGACCCGCTGCGACAGGAGCAGGAACACGAAGATCGACGCGATCGAGGTCGGGTCGTCGCTCGTCATCGCGAGCCAGACCCCAATCGCGAGCGTGCCGCTCACCATCGCACGGTCGAGCGGCAGGACGGCCGATTGGATGAGGTTCGCGAAAGCCTGCTCGCGCGCCCGGAGCCGCGCGGCGCGCGCCACCAGCACGTCCCATTGCCGACGCTGCCGCGCCTCGAGCGCGAGCGACTTCACGGTGCGGATGCCCTGGAGGGTCTGGACCAGGAAGGAGCTGCGCTGGCCCTCGGCCGCGACGACCGCGGATGAGCGCCGCTGGTAGGCCGGGAGCGTCGCCACGATCCAGAGCCCGATGAGGAGCCCGCAGCCGAGCACCATGAAGGTGAGCGGCACGTTGAAGGCGAACATCACCGGGATCAGGATGACGAGGCAGAGGCTATCGAGCACCGTCCCGAAGAGCTGGCCGGTGAGGAAATTGCGGACGCGCCAGACCTCGTTCATGTCCCGGGCGATCTGCCCGACGGGCGTGCGCTCGAAGAACTCGACCGGCAGCCTGAGCACCCGGTCGAACAGGTAGGTCGAGATCTTCACGTCCACCCGGGCCGTGAGATGGTTCACGAGGTGCCGCCGCAGCGCCGAGAACACCACCTCGAACCCGACCATCACAGCCATCGCGATGCACAGCACCGTGAAGGTGCTGAAGGCCTTGTGGGTGAGAACCCGGTCCGTCATAAGCCGGAAGAACAGGATCGGGATGAGCCCGAGCACGCTGAGCACGCTCGCCGCCACGACGACGTCGCGCAGGATGCGCCCTTCCCGCAGGATCAGCCCCGCGATGAACGGGATGCCGAAGGGCTGGTCTTCGTCGCGCAGCGCGTAGTCGCGCTTCACGAGAACCGCCTCGCCGGTCCAGGCGTCCTCGAAGCGGAGTCGGTCGAGCGTCAGCAGCGCGGAGGGGCCGACCCGCGGGTCTTCCAGCACGATCTCGGCGCGCTCGTCCGTGTCGACGAGCCGAAGCACGACCATGCGGACGCCGTCGGCGAGCGTCACGATGAGCGGGAACAGGTCCGCGGCCCGCCGGAGCCCTGTCCAATCGAGCTGGACCGCCCTGGCCTTCAGGCCCGCGCGCCCCGCGCAGGCGAGGATCGCGGCCGTGTCGACCGCGGGGTCGGCGAGCTGGCCGTCCTGGACGAGCTGCTGCAGCGTGAGATGCACGCCATGATGCCGGGCGACCCGGACGAGCGCGGGCAGGGCAGACAGGTGTCCTGCCTCCTCGCTCCGCCTGCCTCTCGTGCCGTCGTCCGGCGCCGCTGCCGTCCCTGCCATGCCGCCCCGCGCGCTTGTTCGGCCGCGAGCTGTGCCGACTTCGCATGAACGAAGGCTGTGTCGGCAAGC
>JAFAPJ010000392.1 GCA_019247255.1 Methylobacteriaceae bacterium
CTCGGCCGGGAAAGCCTGCCCGATGCGGCAGGCGAGGTCGCCCTCCGCGAGCCGCGCCAGGGCCCCCGCCAGCGCCGACACCACGGCTTCCTGCGCGGCCCGCGCCGCTTCCCGCTCCCGCTCGGCCTCGGCCCGCTCCGCTTCCGCCGCACGCCGCTGATCCTGGCTCTCGCCCTCCAGACGCAGCTTCTCGATCGCTGCGTCCTTGAACACCTGCACCGCACCGGCCATGGCGCCGATCTCGTCGCGTCGCCCGATCGCCTGGATCTCGACCCCGTGGTCGCCGCTCGCGAGGCGCTTCATCGCCAGGACCATGGCGTCGAGCGGGCGAATGATGGAGCGCGCCGTCCAGAGCCCGATCCCGGCGGAGGCGAGAAGGAGCACGAGCGTGACGCCGGAGGCCAGCGCGAGCTGAAGCCGGGCCGAGCCCAGCGCCTCGCTTCCCGCCTGCTCGATCCGGGCCGTCAGTCGATCCTGGAGATCCTTGAACAGCTCCACGCGGGTCGTCGCGGCCGCGAACCAGGCCTTCTCGGCGACCGACGGGCGTGTGCCCGGCTGGGTCGCAAGCAGCGCCTGCCTGAGCTTCTCGAGCCCGACATAGTCCGAGCTGGCCTTCGCGGCCGTGTAGAGCTGGACGATGTCGCTCGGCGCGTAGAGGAGCGCCAGTTCGGCGAAGTCGATCTCCTCCTCGACCTGGACGGCGAGCCGGATCAGCCGCTCCTGGGTGACGTCGCTGAGGAGCAGCGCGACGCCTG
Organism: Methylobacteriaceae bacterium; assembly: GCA_019247255.1. Taxonomy (GTDB): domain Bacteria; phylum Pseudomonadota; class Alphaproteobacteria; order Rhizobiales; family Beijerinckiaceae; genus Enterovirga. Next base: position 756 of record JAFAPJ010000392.1, read on the forward strand.
CCGCACGGGCCCGGCCGGCATTCTCGCCGGCCATCTGCAGGTCGCCGAGCGCCAGGCTGAGGTTCTTGATGTCTGCCCTGTCCGCCTCGCGCATCACGAGGAGCGAGACCTTGATGAGCTTGGCGATCAGGCTGTCGAAATAGACCCGCGTATCCGCGGCAGGGAGCGCCCTGGCCAGGACGCGCCCGCGCAGGCCGGACAAGCGTCCGTGCTCGGTCCGGAAATCGGTCGCCGCAGCGGCGAGGTCGGCGCCGAGCGCTCCGCCGGTCGCCTCCGCGAGAAACCGGGAGGCGCTCTCGACGGCGCGATCAGCCTCGCCCCGCTTCGCCAAGAGCTCCGTGTCGCCGTCGCCCGCGGAGGTGCGCAGGAAGCTCGACGTGAGCACGCGCTCGCTCTGCAGCGCCATCACCAGCTTCGAGAGGCTTCGCACGGCTTCCGCGCTGTCGAGCAGCCGTTCCATGCGGCGGGCGGTGGCCCATTGCTCGGCGACCCGCCAGGCGGCGAGCCCAGCGATCGCGAGGGCCGGCAGCAGGATCAGGACAAGGATACGCTTGGAGACGGTCATGCGGACGGGACCTGACGAAACGACCCTCCAAAAGCGCTGAAACAGATTTGCAATCAGTAAAGTGTCCGAACTGGCTGGTCTCCGTTCCGTCGCAACGCAAGACATCGGTCTGGTGACAGGTGAGAACTCGACGAAAAGGCGAAGCGTCTCCTGATCGGGTGGTGTTCGGGATGCAATCTGTTGTCGTCTTCTCGCTGTTCTTGGCTCGTGCGATGGTGGAAACAGGACCGACGGCAAGACGTGGGGACGCGGATCCCGTCGAGCCGTCCCGCTACGGGTGGACATCGGTCTCCGCCGGGCCGATCGTGCCATCCGGCCCGGTCGGCGCCCGCGAGAGGCATGAGCGTCGGTCCGGGCTCCTTTCGGGAACCTCGCCGTGCGACGCACCATCAACCCGGCCGCGATCGCGCCGCCGCTCGCCCGCTACTCTCATGCGGTGCTGACAAGGATCGCGGGTGCGGAACTGCTCGTCACCTCCGGTCAGCTCGGCGTCGCTCCGGACGGAGCGGTGCCGGCCGATCCGGAGGCGCAATGCGTCCTCGTGTTCGAGAGCCTCGCGGCCATCCTGCGCGAGGCCGGCATGAGCTTCGCGGACGTGATCCGCTTCAACGGCTTCGTGACGGACCGGGCGATCTTCCCGGTCTACGGCCGCGTGCGGGCCCGTTACGTGGAGGGTGAGGACTTCGCGTCGACGCTCGTCGTCGTGTCGGGCTTCACGCGGCCCGAATTCATGGTCGAGGTCGAGGTCACGGCGCTCCGGCTCGCGCCGTCCTGACCCTCGACAGCGGCCGCCCGTTCCGTTATAGGCCCCGCCCAATTCAAGAACAGGATGCCGAAATCCTCGCGACGCCCCGACCGGGCGCCGTGTCGGCCGGAGTGACCGTCGTGAACATCATCGAGACGCTCGAGCGCGAGCAGATCGCCAAGCTCGGCAAGCAAATTCCCGATTTCGAGCCCGGCGATACGGTCATCGTCAACGTCAAGGTGGTCGAGGGCGAGCGCAGCCGCGTGCAGGCCTACGAGGGCGTCTGCATCGCCCGTTCCGGCGGCGGCCTGAACGAGTCCTTCACGGTGCGCAAGATCTCCTACGGCGAAGGCGTCGAGCGCGTGTTCCCGATCCATTCGCCGCTGATCGACTCGATCAAGGTCGTGCGCCGCGGCAAGGTTCGCCGCGCGAAGCTCTACTACCTGCGCGATCGGCGCGGGAAGTCGGCCCGCATCACCGAGCGCGCGGAGCGCCGCAACACGGCCGCGCCCGCACCGGGCGGCGCTCCGGTCGTCGAGGCCGCGGAGTAGGTCGGCGGACGGCCCACCGCGCTGTCAGGCCGGCATCGGGCCGTTGATCATCCAGCGGTGGCCGAACGGATCGGTCACCGTCGCGAACCGCGCGCCCCAGAATGCGTCGTGCGGAGCCATCCCGCTCGTCGCGCCGGCCGCGACCGCGCTGTCATGCATCGCGTCGACCTCCTCCGGCGTGCCGAGCGCGACCGTCACGGCGACCGGCGAGGGTTGAGCGGGCGAAGGCGCCGGCGGCCCGCCCCATTCGGGAAAGGCGTCGGCCATCATGAGCGTCGCCCCGCCGATCCGCAGCTCGGTATGCATGAGCCGCTGCCCGTCCTGCGCCACCTGCCGGGAGACCTCCTCGGCCCCGAAGGCCGTCGCGTAGAAGGCGATCGCGGCCTTGGCGTCGCGCTGGGTCAGATACGGAATGATCGCGAGCGGCGTGACGGTCATGGATGGGCTCCAGCGGCGGGCAGGCGCGGCTTCCTGGCTCCTCGCGGCCCTCGGCGCAAGTTGGTCCCGCCGGTCCGCGGCGCGGGCCGGGCTGGTCGGCCAAAGGCGGCCTTCCGCCCGCGAACGCGCGCGGTTAGAGACGTTCGCGACAGCCCCGCGACATGGCCCGCATGACCTCCGCCCCCCGCACGCTCTACGATAAGATCTGGGACGACCACGTCGTCGACCGCCAGCCCGACGGCACCTGCCTCATCTATATCGATCGCCATCTCGTCCACGAGGTAACGAGCCCGCAGGCTTTCGAGGGGCTGCGCCTTGCCGGCCGCCGCGTCCACGCACCGACGAAGACACTCGCGGTCGTCGATCACAACGTGCCCACGACCGACCGCTCCGCCGGCATCGCGGATCCAGAATCGCGCGTGCAGGTGGAGACGCTCGCCCGGAACGCGCGCGAGTTCGGCCTCGAATATTACAACGAGCGCGACGTGCGGCAGGGCATCGTCCACGTGATCGGGCCGGAGCAGGGCTTCACGCTGCCCGGTCAGACGATCGTGTGCGGCGACAGCCACACCTCGACCCACGGGGCCTTCGGGTCGCTCGCGCAGGGGATCGGCACCTCGGAAGTCGAGCACGTGCTCGCGACGCAGACCCTGATCCAGCGCAAGGCGAAGAACATGCGGGTGACGGTCGACGGACCGATTCCGCCGGGCATCACCGCGAAGGACATCGTCCTCGCGATCATCGGCGAGATCGGGACGGCGGGCGGCACAGGCCACGTGATCGAATATGCGGGCGAGGCGATCCGCTCGCTCTCGATGGAAGGCCGCATGACGGTCTGCAACATGTCGATCGAGGGCGGCGCGCGGGCCGGCATGGTGGCGCCGGACGAGACCACCTTCGCGTATCTTCGAGACCGGCCGATGGCGCCGAAGGGCGCGGCTCTCGACGCGGCGCGCCGTTACTGGGAGAGCCTGCCGACCGACGAGGGCGCGGCGTTCGATCGCGAGGTGAGGCTCGACGCCGCCAACCTTCCGCCGCTCGTCACGTGGGGGACGAGCCCTGAGGACGTCGTCGCGGTGACGGGCGTCGTGCCCGACCCCGATCTCATCCCGGACGAGAACGCCCGGGCCTCCAAGCGCCGCGCGCTCGACTATATGGGCCTCACTCCCGGCACCCGGATCACCGACCTCGCGCTCGACCGCGTCTTCATCGGGTCGTGCACGAATTCCCGCATCGAGGACCTGCGGGCCGCGGCCCGGGTCGTCGAGGGCCGGAGCGTCCACCCCTCCGTCGCCGCCATGGTCGTGCCCGGCTCGGGCATCGTGAAGATGCAGGCCGAGGCGGAGGGCCTCGACCGTATCTTCACGGCGGCGGGCTTCGAGTGGCGCGAGCCCGGCTGCTCGATGTGCCTCGCCATGAACCAGGATCGGCTCGCGCCGGGCGAGCGTTGCGCTTCGACGTCCAACCGCAATTTCGAGGGTCGCCAGGGGGCGCGGGGCCGGACCCATCTCGTCTCGCCCGCGATGGCCGCCGCGGCCGCCATCGCGGGACGGTTCGTGGACGTGCGGTCTTTCGCCTGAGCGTGCTCAGAGATACCGGACGCGATGCCGGTGATGGTATCCGTAGAAGCCACGGTGGCGGCGATGCCCGTACCAGCCGCGGTGCCGCCCGCGGTAGAAGCCAAGGTGCCGCCCGCGGTGCCAGCCGCGATGCAGGCCGCGGCCGCCATGCCGCACCTCGAGCGTGAGGGACGGCGCGGATTGAGCGAGACCGGTCGCGGGGGCGGGGGCCGCGCTGGCGACGCCCGGCAGGGCGAGCGCGAGCCCGAAGGCGAGGGTCGGAACGATCAGGCGAAGGCGCATGACGGGGATCTCCGAGGTCTGATGCGCACGGATGGCGCAAACCGACGCGCTCAACGCGACTCGCGCCTGCGACGTTCCGTCTCCCTTGGCGCGGTCGGCCGATGACCCCCGACCGCGGCGACCAGGAGCGGGCCCGCGAGGCGCGGCGCATCCTCGATCAGGTCACGCGCGAGAGCGACGGGGTCGCCGGGAGCGCGCTGGCGCGGGCAGGAGCTCGCGCGCGCGATCATTTTGCCGGGCAGGACGCGGTCGGCGAGGGTGAGGGCGGCGCAACGGATCCGATCGAGCTGCGGGGCCGGCGGATCGGCCGGGCCCTGTCGTTGGTCCTCGGCCTCGGTCTCGTTCTCTGGCTGTCCGCGCAGCTCGGCTGGTGGCAGTGACCCCGGAGCGGGTCGATTGGGCCCGCCTCCACGCGCCGTCGCTCGGCGAGTTCGAGGCGCTGGCCGAGGCGGCCTATGCGGGGCTGCCCGAGGATTTCCGGCGCGCCTGTGCGGGCGTCGCGGTGCGGGTCGCCGACCTGCCGGACGACGACGCGCTCGACGAGCTCGGGCTCGAGAGCCCGTTCGATCTCCTCGGCCTCTTTCGCGGGATCGGGCTCGCGCAGGGCGGGGGCCTCGGCCAGCTGCAATCCGGGCAGATGCCGAACCAGGTCTGGCTCTTTCGCCGCCCAATCCTCGATTACTGGGCGGAGCACGAGGAGGCGCTCGGCGACCTGATCACCCACGTGCTGGTCCACGAGATCGGACATCACATGGGCCTGTCGGACGACGACATGGCCCGGATCGAGGCCGCGGCGGAATAAGCGCCCGCAGTTGATTCGCAGAACCAATCCGGACCTTCGGCCGTTATCCCGCAGCAACGATATGGGAGAACCGAGATGGACAAGGATCGTTCGGAAGGTCTGTTGGACAAGGTCACGGGTTCCGCGAAGGAACTCGCCGGCAAGGTGACCGGCGACGCCAAGCTGCAGACCGAAGGCAAGGTGCAGAAGACGAGCGGCACCGTGCAGAACGCGGTCGGCGGCGCGAAGGACGCGCTGCGCGGCAAGTGACAGTCCGGGCCGAGCGGGCGCTGGCGC
>JAFAPJ010000157.1 GCA_019247255.1 Methylobacteriaceae bacterium
GAAGATCGCCTCGCGGCTGTCCGCGATCGGCGATGTCGCGCTCAAGCGCGTCGAGCTGCGCCAGCAGCCGCCGGCTACGCTCGAACAGCGCTTCGCCCTCGGCCGTCAGGCGGAACAGCCGAGGTCCCCGCACGATGAGAGCGACGCCGAGCCTGGTTTCGAGGCGCTGGATCGTCCGGCTGACGCTGGACGGAAGCGCGCCGAGCCGCCGGGCGCCTGCCGACAGGCCACCTTCCGCGACGACCGCGAGATAGACTTCCAATTCGCGGAACCGGTCTTGCCGCATCGTCATCGTTGCTCGCCCGGCAATGGTCCTTGCCGATGCCGCGTCTGCCCCGCCAGCCCCGCCCGTCCTACCTCATCCCTGGGCAAAGGAGACCCAGATGAACGTCTTCGTCACCGGCGCTGCCGGCTTTATCGGGGGTGCCGTCGCGGCCCGGCTCGTCCGAGCAGGCCATGTCGTCCGCGGGCTGATCAGGGATCCGGGGCGGGCCGAGGAGATCCGCGACTTCGGCGTCGAGCCCGTGGTCGGCGACCTCGACGATCGCGACCTGCTAAGGGCCGAGGCGGCACGCTCCGACGCCGTGGTCAATGCGGCGAGCAGCGATCACCGCGCGGCGGTCGATGCCTTGCTCGGCGCGCTTGCAGGCTCCGGAAAGACCTTGCTCCACACGAGCGGCACGAGCATCGTGGCCGACGAGGCGCGCGGGGAGCCGTCGGACCTGTGGTTCGACGAGGACACCCCGCGCCGACCGGAGCCGGACAAGGAGGCGCGCGTCGCGCTCGACCGGGCCGTCCTCGACGGCTCCGGCATGCGGGCGGTCGTGCTGTGCAACAGCCTCATCTACGGCCACGCCATCGGCCCGCGGGCACGCAGCGTGCAGCTGCCGCGCCTCATCGACCTTGCCCGGGAAAGCGGCGAAGCACGCTTCATCGGCCGCGGTCTCAACCGTTGGTCGACCGTCCATATCGAGGACGTGGCCGACCTCTACCTGCTCGCGCTCGAGCGGGCGCCGGCCGGCTTATTCGCCTTCGGCGAGAACGGCGAATCGAGCTTTCGCGACCTCGCGCGCGTGATCGCGGATGCGCTCGGACTAGGCCGCATCAGCTCCATGACGAGCGAGGCGGCCGAGGCTCGGTGGGGCCGTGAAGTCGCAGTCTTCGCGCTCGGGTCGAACAGCCGCGTGCGAGGGAAGCGCCCACGGGAACTCGGATGGGCGCCGCGTCACCCCTCGGCCGAGGCGTGCATCCGAGCGTCGGTCCGGTGAGACGACGGCTCGCGCCTTGAGCAACCAGCGACGGGTCCGACCAAACCGAGACCGCGACGTCCAGCCCGCCCGCCCGCTCGGAAGTCGCGCCGCCGACAGCTCTGCATCGGGCCTCTGGTGCGGGCGGTCGGAGTCGAACCGACACTCTGTCACCAGAACCGGATTTTGAGTCCGGCGCGTCTACCGATTCCGCCACGCCCGCTCGCACGGCGGAGCCTGGCCGGATCGGCCGTGCGCGGCCCGCCGCCGCCCGCCTGCGATGCCATGGCGGAGGGCTCGTCGTCCAGCGCGTCGGTGCGAGCGCCCCGATCCGCGCGACAAAAGCGACGGAGCCGCGCTCCCGGGGACGGCCCGGGCTAGGCCGGAAGGTCGCGCTGTGGTCAAAGGCGCCCGACACGGCGCCAGATCGATGCTTCGCAGGCTCTACAATTCGGTGCTCGCCCTCGCCGAGCGGCCGGTCGCTCCCTACTGGCTCGGCGCCATCTCCTTCGCCGAGAGCTCGTTCTTCCCGGTCCCGCCCGACGTCATGCTGGTGCCGATGGCGCTCGCCCGGCCCGAACGGGCCTGGGCCTACGCGCTTGTGTGCACCGCGACCTCGGTCGCGGGCGGGCTCCTCGGCTACGCGATCGGCGCGCTCCTCTTCGACACGGTCGGCCAGTGGCTCTTCAATCTCTACGGGCTGCAGGCCAAGGCGGAGGATTTCCGCGCCGGCTACGCGCATTACGGCGCCTTCATCATCCTGCTGAAGGGCGTGACGCCGATCCCCTACAAGCTCGTCACGATCACGTCCGGCTTCGCGGGCTACGATCTCCTGGCCTTCACCCTCCTGTCGATCGTGACGCGGGGCGCGCGCTTCGGCCTCCTCGCCTGGGCGGTCCGCCGCTACGGCGAGACGATCCGGCACACGCTCGACCGCCATCTCGGGCTCGCGGCCGCGGTGCTCGGGGTCTGCGTGGTCGGCGGCTTCGCGCTCCTGAAGCTCGTCGGATGAGCGCGGCCGAGCTCACGCGGGGGCGGCCCGCCGCGACGCTCGTCCTCGCGGTTGCGGCCGCGACGATCCTCGGGGCCCTCGCCTCGCAGCATCTCTTCGGGCTCATCCCGTGCAAGCTCTGCCTCGAGCAGCGCCAGCCTTATTACCTCGGCTTGCCGCTCGCGCTCGCGACGCTCCTGGCGCCTCCGGGCAGCTGGCGCCGCCTCGGGCTCGCGCTGCTCGCGCTCCTCTTCGTCTGGAGCGCCGCGCTCGCGATCAATCATGCCGGGGTCGAGTGGGGGTTCTGGCTCGGCCCGGCCGATTGCGCCGGCGGGGGCGCCAATCCGGCGAGCGTCGGCGATCTGATGGCGGCGATCCAGCGCTCGCGGGTGGTGAGCTGCACGGAGGCGGCCTGGCGCTTCCTCGGCCTCTCGCTCGCGGGGTGGAACGCGCTGATCTCGCTCGGCCTCGCGCTCTTCGCCGCGCAGGCGGCGTGGCGGTCGGGCGGGCGCTGACGTCCTAAGGCTCGAGCTCGGTGTCCCAGTAGAGGTAGTCCATCCAGCTGTCGTGGAGGAAGTTCGGTGGGAACAGGCGGCCGTTGCGATGCAGGTCGTGAAGGCTCGGGGCGTAGGGCATCTGCCGGGGCCACATCTCGGCGTCCCGGGGCATCTGATCGCTCTTGCGCAAATTGCAGGGCGAGCAGGCCGCCACGACGTTCTCCCAGGTGGTCTGCCCGCCCTTCGAGCGGGGGATCAGGTGGTCGAAGGTCAGGTCCTCGCGGGCGCCGCAATATTGGCAGGAGAAACGGTCGCGCAGGAAGACGTTGAAGCGCGTGAAGGCCGGGTTGCGCGACGGCTGGACGTAGGTCTTCAGCGACACGACCGACGGCAGCCGCATCGCGAAGCCCGGGCTGCGGACCATCGTGTCGTATTCCGACACGATGTTAACCCGGTCGAGGAAGACGGCCTTGATCGCGTCCTGCCAGCTCCAGAGCGACAGTGGGTAATAGCTGAGCGGCCGATAGTCGGCGTTCAGCACCAGAGCCGGGCAGGCCTCGGGGCTGACCGGGGGTGGTACGTGGACCGTCAAGTCACCTCCTCCGATCGGATGAAGGCTGCAGGGCTCGCACGCGGGGAAATCTAGCGTTTCCGTGACGCTGTTGTGAAGCTCGGGGAGAACGGCAAAGTTGCCGCATTCACAAGAGCTTCCGAGAGGTCGCGAGAGCGGGTCCCGGCGGGGCGGCCTGTGCATATGCCTCGCCGCCGATTCCCAAGGGCGTCGGAACGCCGCCCGAGACGGGTCTCGGCGGGGCGGGCAGGTCCATCTCGAGCTGCGCGATCTCGAGGTCGCGGCCGCTGCGCCAATCGAGCCAGGTGAGCACGGGCGTGACCGTCAGCCCGTGCAGCACGATCGAGATCAGGATCGTGAGGCTCGCGGTGCTCCACAGCACATCGGCGTCGCCGAAGCGGGCGTGGTGCAGCCCCCAGGCCAGGTAATAGATCGTGCCGAGGCCGCGGATGCCGAAGAAGGCGATCACGGCACGCTCGCCGGGCGGAGCCTTATGTCCGAGCAGCGCCAACCAGCCGCAGGCAGGCCGCACCAGCAGCAGCGCGAGGAGCGCGTAGAAGACGGAGGCCTTCGTGAGGCCGGCGAGCAGCCCGCCCGACACGATCCCGGCCCCGAAGCCGACGAGAAGCAGCATCATGAGCAGCCGCTCGAGCTCCTCGGCGAAGTCGTGCATCTTGCGGTGGAACTCGTGGCCGCGCTCCGTCGAGCGCAGGGCGAGCGCCGCCACGAAGACCGAGATGAACCCGTAGCCGCCCGCGAGCTCGGCGAGGCCATAGGCGAGGCAGGTGATGCCGAGCGCCACGAAGCCGTCGCCGCTCCGCGACAGGCGCGTCGGACGCGGCAGGTGGAAGGCGAGCCAGCCGAGGGAGCGTCCGACCGCGATCCCGAGGCCCACACCGAGCGCGATCTTCCAGAGAACCGGGCCGGCGATCCAGCCCCGCAGATCGATC
>JAFAPJ010000167.1 GCA_019247255.1 Methylobacteriaceae bacterium
AATCGATCACGCAGGCCGGCGCCACGAACCGGGAGGGCGGCAGCGTGTCCGTGTAGCCCTGCGGGTAGTCCTTGCCGGTGATCCAGTGGGCGGGCGCGTCGAAATGGGTGCCGGTATGCTCGCCCATGGAGATGTTGTTCCAGTACCAGGCGGGACCGCCCTCGTCGTAGCGGGAGATCGTCTCGACGCTGAACGGCGCCGACGGCGCCATCGGGGGCGGCAGCTGGATGACGGGCGTCTTCGGCGAGAGCGGCTGGGTCAGGTCCACGACCTCGACGCTCCCCGAGGCGAGCGCGGCGGCGAGGTCGGCGAGAAGCGAGACGGACATGGGTGAGCTCCCGGACGAGGCGAGGGGAAGGGCGGGTGCCGCGCTCCGCCGCGCGGCCGTGAATCGGGTCACGGCCGCGCCGAAGCCGCCGGCGACCGTGCCGACGTCGTTCGCGACGACGACGAGGTCGTAGCCGGCCGCGGCGCGCTCGGCCGCGGAATCCGCGGAGGTCGTGAAGATCCCGCACGGCGTGCCGGCCGCCCGGCAGGCCTCGCGCACGCTGGCGCAGGCCGCTTCGTGACGCGCATCGACCTGCGGGAAGCAGCCGAGCGACAGGGCGAGGTCGCCCGTCCCGATGAACACGAGGTCGATTCCCGGCGTCGCGGCGATGGCGGCGGCGTTGCCGACGCCGCGCACCGTCTCGATCATCACGCCGACGAGGACGCGCGTGTTCGCCTCTTCGCAATAGCGCACGAAATCGCCCGAGAGCGGGCGCACCCCGCCGCCGGACCGCGTCCCGGCCGGCGGGAAGCGGCAGGCCGCCACGATCTCGGCGGCCTCAGCCGCCGTCTCGACCAGCGGAACGATCACGCCCTCGGCGCCGGCATCGAGCGCGCGCCCGAGCTCGGCCGCCGAAGCGTCCGCGGTGCGCACGAGGACAGGCACCGGCCGGACAAGCCCGATCGCGCTCTCGAGCGTCGCGCGCTCCCAGGTCCCGTGCTGCAGGTCGAGGACGACGGCGTCCGGCCCGGCGCGTCCGGCGATCTCCGCGAGGCCGGGCGAGCCGATCGCGACCCAGAGGACGCCGAGCGGCGGACCCTTGCCGAGCCGAGCCTTGATTGAATGGGTCACGATAGCGCCCCGAGACCGGTAGCGCGCGCCGGCGGAAGGATCTTGCCCGGGTTGAGGATGCCGAGCGGGTCGAGCGCGCGCTTGAGGTCGCGCATCGTGTCGAGCGCGTCGCCGAACTCGGCCGCCAGGTACTCGACCTTGCCCTGGCCGATCCCGTGCTCGCCCGTGCAGGTCCCGTCCATCGCGATCGCGCGCAGCGCGAGGTCCGCGCAGAAGCCCTTCACGCGGGCGCTCTCGTCCCGGTCGGCCGGGTCGAACAGCACGGCGACGTGGAAATTGCCGTCGCCGACATGGCCGACCACCATGCCGAGGAGCCCGCGGGCGGCGAGATCGGCCTTGGAGGCGAGCACGCATTCCGCGAGCCGCGAGAGCGGGACGCAGACATCCGTCGCCACGACCTTGGCGGCCGGCCGGAGCGACAGGCTCGCCCAAGCGGCGTCGTTGCGCGCTTTCCAGAGGCGGCTGCGCTCCTCGGCGTCGCGCGTCCAATCGAAGGCGAGGAGGTCGTTGTCCTCGGCGAGGCCCCGGAAGGTCTCGGCCTGCTCCTCGACGCCGGCCGGGCTGCCGTGGAACTCGACGAAGAGCGTCGGGGTCTCGGGCAGGTCGAGCCCGGAATGGCGGTTCGTCGCCCGGATCTGGACCTCGTCCAGGAGCTCGACCCGGGCGAGCGGCAGCCCGCTCTGGATCGCGCCGATCGCGGTCGCGCAGGCGCCGGCGAGCGTGCGGAACGGGCAGCGCGCGGCGGCGATCGCCTCGGGGATCCCGTGCAGGCGCAGCGTCAGGTCGACGATGATCCCGAGCGTTCCCTCGGAGCCGACGAGAAGCCGCGCGAGGTCGTAGCCGGCGGCCGATTTCCGCGCTCGGCCGCCCGTGCGGATGACGCGGCCGTCTGCCAGGACGGCGGTGAGCGCCAGCACGTTCTCACGCATCGTGCCGTACCGGACCGCGTTCGTGCCCGAGGCGCGCGTCGCCGCCATGCCGCCGAGGCTCGCATCCGCTCCCGGGTCGACGGGGAAGAACAGGCCGCGGTCGCGGAGGTCCGCGTTGAGCTGCAGGCGCGTGACGCCCGCCTCGACCGTGCAATCCATGTCGTCCGGGCGGACCGCGAGCACGCGGTTCATGCGCGACAGGTCGAGGCAGATTCCGCCGGCCGGCGCGTTCACCTGCCCCTCGAGCGAGGTTCCGGTGCCGAAGGCGACGAGCGGCAGGCGATGCGCCGCGCAGGTCCGCACGACCGCGACCACGTCGTCGATCGAGGTCGCGTAGGCGACGGCGTCGGGCGGCTCGGGCGCGTGCCAGGTCAGCGCGTTCGCGTGCTGGAGCCGCACCGCCTTCGCGGTCGAGACGCGGTCGGGCAGGCGCGCCCGCAGCTCCGCGAGCACGGCTGCGAGCTCCGAATGCCGACCCTCGCTTTGACGGATGTCAGGCGCGCGTCCCGGCGAGACGATGGTGTCCAATGGCGAAGCGCCCGCGATCGATCGGCCGATTGTGGCCCAGGATGTTTTAGGCTTCAAATGTTTCGGCGTCGGCCGCAGCTGGCAAGAGCCCGCGTCGCGGCTCCGGGCGCGGTCCGGAGGAGGGGTGCGTGATGACGAGCGAGATCAGCCGTCGGTCCCTGGTGCAGAGCCTCGCGGCAGGAATGGGCGCGGCCGCGCTTCTCGACGGGCCGGCCTTCGCGCAAGCCAACGCCGATACGGTCACCATCGGCTGGCCGAGCGACGTGCCGACCTGGGACCCGAACCAGCGCTTCACGCCCGACGCCCAGTCGATCTTCAAGCTCGTCTTCGACCAGCCGCTCGATCAGAACCCGCAGCTCGAGCTCATCCCCAACATCCTGACGAAGTGGGAGCTCGCGCCGGACGGCCTGTCGATGCCCGTTGAGCTGCGCGACGACGTCGTCTTCCACAACGGCGACCGGCTGACGGCGGAGGATTTCCGCTACAGCTTCTTCGAGCGCATCAAGGCGGGCCACAAGCTCGACACGGCGAATTCTTGGCGCCACGTCGCGGATATCGAGGTGCAGTCGCCCACGAAGGCCGTGATGAAGTTCTCCTCGCCCGCGCCGACCGCGCCGCAATGGATGGCGTTCCTCGGCAGCTACGTGGTGCCGAAGAAGTATGTGGAGCAGGTCGGGGTCGACGGGTTCCGCGAGAAGCCGATCGGCAGCGGTCCCTACCGCCTCGTCGAGTATCAGCTGAACAGCCGCATCGTGCTGGAGCGCAACGAGCAATATTGGGGACCGAAGCCGAAGCTGCGCCGCGTGATCTTCGAGATCATCCGCGATCCGTCGGCCCGCGTCGCCGCCATCCAGTCCGGCCAGGCGGACCTCGTCATCAACGTGCCGGTGCGCGAGGTGGAGCGGCTGCGGCGCGAGGCCTCCCTCGTCGGCGAGATCAACCCGATCACCCGCGTGATCCTGCTCCAGATCCGCAACGATCTCGGCTTCTCGGACCCGAACGTGCGGCTCGCCGCCCATTACGCGATCGACAAGGCGGCTCTCTCGAAGGCCTTCTACGCCGGGGCCGCGACCCCGCTCTCGATGGTCGGCACGCCGGGCACGCCCGCCTACATGGCGGATTTCCGCTTCGAGCATAATCCCGCGAAGGCGACCGAGCTCCTGGCGAAATCGGGCTTCGGACCGGACAAGCCGGCGAAGATCCGCTTCGCCACGACCAACGGGCAGTTCCCGAGCGATTACGACATCGCCCGCGCCATCGCCCAGATGTGGAAGAAGGTGGGCATCGAGGCCGAGATCGAGACGATCGAGTACGCGAAGTACTTCGAGCTGAACCGCGGCGCGAAGCTGCCGGAGGCGACGCTCTACAGCTTCGACAACGCGACCGGCGCCCCCGAGATCTTCGCCGGCTACCTGCTCAACCCGAAGATGCCGTTCTCGGCCTGGAAGGGCATGGAGATCGGCGAGAAGGTGATCGCGCTCTTCGGCGAGCCGAATTACGGCAAGCGGATCGAGGGCTACAAGGAGCTGAACCGCGAGGCCGTTGGCATCGGAGCCACGATCCCGCTCCTCCAGAGCGTGCAGACCC
>JAFAPJ010000175.1 GCA_019247255.1 Methylobacteriaceae bacterium
CGACCTTGGCGAGCTGCGCCGGCACCTGCAGCGCAAGCTTCCCGACTACATGATCCCGCAGAGCTTCGTGGTCCTGGAGGCGCTGCCGCTGAACGCCAACGGCAAGATCGACCGCAAGGCGCTCCCGGTCCCCGACAGCCGGCCCGAGATGGGCGAGGCCTACGTCGCGCCGCGCACCCCCGTCGAGCAGGCGCTCGCCGCCATCTGGTCCGAAGTGCTCAAGATCGACAGGGTCGGCATCAACGACCGGTTCTTCGAGATCGGCGGGCATTCGCTGCTGGCGACGCGGGTGACGGCGCTGGTCCGGGAGCGGCTTCGGATCGAGCTGCCGTTGAAGGTGCTGTTCGAAGGACGGACGCTGGCGCAGGTGTGTGAGGCGATCGAAGCCTGCCGGGATCAGGGCGCGGTCCTCGAATGGGAGGCGGTTGCGCGTCCTTCGGTTGTTCCGTTGTCCTATGCGCAGGAGGGTTTGTGGTTTTTGGACCAGTTGGGCCAGGCGGGAGCGCCGTACAACCTTCCGCTGGCGGTGCGCCTGTCGGGGAGGCTGGACGTTGCGGCGCTCGAGCGGAGCCTGACCGAGCTGGTGCGGCGCCATGAGAGCCTGCGGACGCGGTTCGAGCTTCGCGACGGCGAGCCGGCCCAGGTGGTGGAGGCGCCGGCGCCGTTCCGGATCGACCTGATCGATCTTGGCGCGCTGGCGGAGGCGGAGCGGGCGGCCCGCAGCGAGGCGCTGGTGCGGGAGATCGGCGCGCGGCCCTTCGACCTTGCCCGCGAGACGCTGTTCCGGGTGTCGCTGCTGCGGCTGTCGGACAGCGAGCACGTGCTTGCGATGACGCTGCATCACATCGTCTCCGACGGCTGGTCGATGGGCGTTCTGGCCGCGGAGCTGAGCGCGCTCTATGCGGCGTTCGTCGAAGGCCGGCCGTCGCCGCTGGCCGAGCCGCAGCTGCATTATGCCGACTATGCGCTGTGGCAGCGCCGCTGGCTGCAGGGCGAGGAGCTCGAGCGGCAGCTCGGCTATTGGCGCGAGCGCTTGCGCGGGGTGCCGGCGATGCTGGACCTGCCGCTCGATCGTGTGCGGCCGCCCGCGGCGAGCCACCGCGGAGCGCTGCTGAGGTTCGCCTTGCCGCAGCCGCTGTCGCGCGCGCTGGCGGATCTCGGGCGGCGCCACAACGCCACCTTGTACATGGTCCTGCTGTCCGGCTTCCAGGCGCTCCTGGGGCTTTGGAGCGGCCAGGACGACATCGTCATCGGCTCGCCGATCGCCGGGCGCACCCACCGCCGGCTGGAAGGGCTGATCGGCTACTTCGTCAACATGCTGGCGCTGCGCGCGCGGGTGACGCCGGCCATGAGCTTCCTCGACCTGCTGAGCGAGACGCGCGCGGCGGCGCTCGACGGCTTCGCGCACCAGGCATTCCCGTTCGACAGGCTGGTGGCCGAGATCGCGCCCGACCGCAACCTCGCGCGCCACCCCGTCTTCCAGGTCGAATTCAGCCTGCAGACGCAGCCGCCACCGGTCCCTCAATTTTCGGGCCTGTCGTCCGAGCTCTTCGAGGGCGTTCTTGAGACCGCGAAGTTCGATCTGTCGCTGTTCTTCAACGAGACGCCGGAAGGGCTCGTGGGCGAGATCGCCTATGCGACGGACCTGTTCGAGCATGCGACGATCGAGCGGCTGACGCGCCGCCTGGCAAGGCTCCTGGAGCAGGTCGCGCTGGAGCCCGAGCGGCCCCTCGGGGACATCGACCTGCTGGACGAGGAGGAACGCGCCTGCCTCCTCGAGGCGTGGAACGATACGGCGGCGGCCTATCCGCGCGAGCGCTGTCTTCCGGAGCTCTTTGCCGACCAGGCGGCGCGGTCTCCCGACGCGGTGGCGGTGGCTTGCGGGGACGAGCGGCTGAGCTACCGGGAGCTGGACGAGCGTTCGAACCGGCTGGCGCACCACCTGCGCGCGCTCGGGGTGGGGCCTGACGCGCTCGTCGGGCTGTGCCTCGAGCGAACGGTGCTGGTGCCGGTCGCCATCCTTGGGATCCTCAAGGCCGGAGGCGCCTACCTGCCGCTCGACCCCGCTTATCCCGCGGAGCGGCTGAGCTACATGCTTGCCGACGCGGCGGCACCGGTCATCGTCAGCCAGTCGTCGCTGGCGGGGGCTCTTCCCGACACCTATGGCGGCCGCATCGTCCTGCTCGACGCTTCGGCGGACGAGATCGGCCGGCACCCCTCGTCGCCCGTCCCCGTGCCGCTCGATCCCGAGAACCTCGCCTATGTGGTCTACACCTCCGGCTCCACCGGAAAACCCAAAGGCGTCGCGGTCGATCATCGCGGCGTCGTCGTTCTCACCAAGGGCGCCGACTACATGCATTTTGACGAAAGGGTCGCAGTGCTCCATGCGGCGCCGCTCTCGTTCGATGCCGCGACCTTCGAGCTGTGGGGGCCGCTCCTGAACGGCGGCAGGACGGTGGTCGTCGATGCCAACACGGTCCTTTCGCCCCGAGACCTGGAAGCGGTTTTCCGCAGGCAGGGCATCACCGCGGCGTTCGTGACGACGGCGCTGTTCAACCGGCTGATCGTGGAGAACCCCGCGATCTTCGCGGGCATTGAGATCCTGTTCGGCGGCGAGGCGGTCGACCCCAACATCGTGCGGTCGGTCGCCGACGGCAAGGACGCTCCCCGACGCCTGCTCCATGTCTATGGGCCGACCGAGGCCGTGACCTTTGCGACGTGCTTTGCGGTCGACAGCGTCGCGGAAGGTGCCGCCACGGTTCCGATCGGCCATCCGATGCCGAACACGCGGGTCTATGTCGTGGACGAGCGGCTTCGGCCGGTGCCGGTGGGGGTGGCGGGGGAGCTGTGCATCGCCGGGGACGGCCTTGCCCGCGGCTATCTGAACCG
>JAFAPJ010000046.1 GCA_019247255.1 Methylobacteriaceae bacterium
GTCGGGTCGGGCGCGTCGTCGGCCGCGACGATCCGGGCCGGATCAGCCCCCTCGTCGAGGGACCAGGCCGTCTCGGGCAGAAGCACGGGACCGCCCGCCGTCCCGATCCGGACGGCGCCGACCGCCAGGACCGGCGCGACCGGGAGCGCGATCGCGCGACCGGGCGGCCAGCCGGGGGCGGCGATCCGCCAGGTCTGGGCGATGAGGCAGAGGCGCGTCGTGCCTTGGACGAAGGCGCGCGCCGCGGATACGAGCCCGGCCACGAGCGCGTCCTCGTCCGACCCCTCGAGCCGGAGATGCGCCTTCGCTTCGGCGAGCGAGACGGGCTCGACGCCCGGACGGGCGATGAGTATCGGGGGCATCGCGATGGCTCCACGGAACGAAGGTTCGGCGCGCCGGCCGGCGCGCAGGTTCGGGCTCGCGGCGTTCCTCGCCGCGGGTTGGCTCGTCGCGTCCGGTTCGGCCGAGGCGGTCGTGAACGGCCGCGACGGCGACGGCCGCCTGGCGCGCTCGGCCGTGATGGTCCTGTCCTCGAAGGGCGGCGTCTGCTCGGGGGTGGTGCTCGCCCCGACGGTCGTGCTGACGGCCGGGCATTGCGCGGCCGGCGACCTGGAGCACCGCGTCCATTTCCGGAGCGAGACGGGCGAGCCCGTCCTGCTCGAGCCTGCCGCGCGCCTCGTCCATCCGGGCTACGACCCGGGCGCGGTCGCGGGCCGGCGCCGCTCGATCGACCTCGCGCTCGTTCGCCTGCGGGAGCCGCTGCCGGCGCGCTTCGTCCCGACGACGCTCGCGGCGGCGGCGCCGGCCCGCGGCGAGCCTCTGCTGCTCGGCGGCTATGGCGTTTCCCGCGAGGGCGAAGGGCGCTCTACCGGCACCTGGCGCGAGGCGGCGCTCGCCGCGATCGAGCCCTACGGACCCTCGACGATCCTTCTCTGGGCCGCCGACCCGGCGAAGCGCGGGGCCGGCGCCTGCACGGGCGATTCGGGCGGGCCGATCGTGCGCGGCGACGGCGCGGTCGCGGCCGTCACCACCTGGGCGGCCGGCTCAGGGCGGGCGCGGGGCGGGTGCGGCGGCGTGAGCCAGGGCGTGCTTGTCGGGCCGCAGCGCCCCTGGATCGATGGCGTCTTGGCGGCCTGGGACGCCCGCGCCGCCTGGCGCTGATCCCGCGACCGTTTGGAGACCCAGGGTCACGGCGCCGCGATCCGGCCGGCCCGGCCCGGCCCCCGGCCTTGTTCCCGAGCCGCGACGCACGCACAATGCGGCCCATGACGCGCATCATGCTTCGCCTCGTGGCTCTCGCCGGCGCGCTGGCGCCTGCCGCCGCCCTCGCGGTCACGGGCGGCGAGGTCGACCGGGACGCGAACGGGCTGCGCCGCTCCGTCGTCCAGATCGAGAGCTCGAAGGGCGAGCTCTGCTCGGGCGCGGTGATCGCGCAGAACCTCGTCCTCACGGCCGCGCATTGCGTGCTGCAATCGGCCTCCTATCGGGTGGTCGTCGTCGATCACCGCTTCCGGCGCTACGCGGTGAAGGCGGTGGCGGCCGCGCTCCATCCCTCCTTCGTGCCGGGCACGACGCCGCGCACGCAGCCGGGGGTGGACCTCGCGATCCTCAAGCTCGCCCAGCCGCTCGGGCCGGAATTTCAGCCGCTCGACCCCGGCGCCTCCGCCGAGGTCGGCGAGGGCGAGTACGTGGACCTCGCGGGCTTCGGCCTCTCCTCCGAAGCGAAGCGCGGCTCGGCCCGGATCCTGCGCCGGACCCGGCTCGTCTCGCTCGGTACCATGCAGGTCGCGAATCGCGTCCTCGTCGTGGCGGACGAGGACCGGCTCGCCGAGACGACGGGCTCGGGCGCCTGCCGGGGCGATTCGGGCGGGCCGATCCTGCGCGGCGCCCCGGGGCAGTACCAGCTCCTCGGGATCGTGAGCTGGTCGTCCGGCGCCCTCCATGCCGCGACGGCGACGGCCTGCGGCGGGCTCACCGCCGTGACGCCCGTCGCCGAGCACGAGAGCTGGATCCGCTCGCGCGCGGCCGCGCTGCAGCGCTTCGACACGGACGTGCCCGCCGCCGCCCCGCCCACCGCCTATTCGAGCGCGACCGGCTACGATTGGGCGACGCGCTGAGGGGTCAGGTCCCGATCTTCAGGAGCTTGATCGCGTCGTAATCCTGCACGCCGCCGCCGACCCGCTTCGTCGTGTAGAAGAGGATGTAGGGCTTGGCGGAATAGGGGTCGCGCAGGACCCGGATGCCCGTCCGGTCGACTACGAGATAGCCGCGGCGGAAATCCCCGAGCGCGACGGCGGCTGCGCCCGCGGCGACGTCCGGCATGTCCTCCGCCTCGACGAGCGGGAAGGACATCAGCGTCGCGGTGGCGCCGGCCGAGGCCGGCGGCTGCCAGAGATAGGCGCCCGACCCGTCCTTGAACTTGCGGATCAGGCTCTGGGTCTTGCGGTTCATGACGAAGGTCGCGTTCTGCCGGTAGCCGGCCTTCAGCGCGTAGATGAGCTCGATCAGCCGATCGGCCGGATCGTCGTTCGGAAAGCCCGCGGCCGCGCCGGACACGACCGTGCCGAGCTTGCCCCAGATCCAGGATTCGTTCGCGACCGTCGGCACGGACAGGAAGCCCATGGGCCGCCCGATCCCGTTGCCGGACACGAAGGCCGCGCCCTCCTGCTCGGCGAACGCCGTCTCGATCTCGTCCGCCATCCAGGCGTCGAGGTCGACGACCGCATCGTCGAGAAGCGTCTGGGTCGCGGCCGGCATCGCGTAGAGCTCGAGCGCCGGGAAGGCGAGCTCGGACAGGCCCGGCCCGTCCGTCTGCGGCCGCGGCGCGGTCTCGCCGACCCAGCCCGCCGCCGGGCCGGCCGTCGAGACGGCGCGCTTGTAGAGCCCGGTCGAGATCGTGCGGACGGAGGCGAGGCCGCGGATCGGCGAGATCCGGGCGAGGCGGCGCAGCACCTCCGTCTCGAGCTCGGTGGGGACCAGGTAGCCGCCGTCGGGGCCGGAGCCGGCGGACAGCGCCTTCGCCTCCAGCGCCTTCAGGCCCGCGGCCTCCCCGGCCCGGACGTAGAGGTCGAAGGCGGCCTTGTGCTCGCTCCGCCCGGCCTCGCGGCGGCCGGCCTCGTCGGCGCCGAGCATCGGGCGGGCGCGGTCGAGCTGCAGCCGGTCGAGCCGGCCCTTCGCCTCGTCGAGCGCCCGGTCGATGCGGGCGAGCTTCTCGTCCGCCAGGACGTCGGCGCCCGTCCGGCGCTCGAGCGCCGCGAGCCGCTCGTCGTTCGCGGCCCGGAAGCCCTCGAAGGTGCGGGCGAAATCCTCGAAGGCGAGCGCGATTTCGGCGGTCGCCGGCGCGGATTTGGTCTCGGGAGCGGCAGCGTGATGGGTCATGGGAACCTCGTGAGATGTGAGGGACGGGTGGACAGGCGCCGGGCGGCGGCCCGGATCGCGAGCGCGACCGCGGCGTCGTCCGGCGGAGAGCGGGGCGCGTCGATCCGGGCGCCCGGCTGCATCGGGAAGGTCACGAGCGAGACCTCCCAGAGGTCGATCGCGGCGAGGCGGCGCAGCCCGGTCGCCCGGTCGCGCGTCGCCTCGACCGTGCGGAAGCCGATGGAGAGACCGTCGAGCGCGCCCTCCGCGAGGAGCCAGGCGAGCTCGCGCGCCCGGGCGACCCCGGCGGCGAGCCGCCCGCGGACCCGGAGGCCGCGCGCATCCTCCGCGACGGCGAGCCAGCGCCCGACGGGCTCGCCGGGATCGTGCTGCCAGAGCATGCGGATGCCGGCGGCGCCGCGGCGGGCGAGGCTCGCCCGGAAGGCGCCGGGCAGGATCACGTCCCGCCCGAGATCGGGCACGCCGAAGAGCGCCGCATAGCCCGCGAAGGTGCCGTCGCTGCCGACCGCGAGCGCCCCCGGCGCGCGCTTCGTCTCGAGCCGGCCGACGGACGGACCGGAAGGGGGTCCCGTCATCGGTCGCCCCGCGGCTCGAGCCGGTCGAGATGACGGAGAAAGGCCGCGATGGCGCCCGCGGCATCGGGCGGCCGCCCGCGAAAGCGCCTGAGCCCGAGGAGAGCCAAGATCTGGATCATGTCAGTCTCCGTCCTGATGGCGGCGGTTGAAGCGCTGAAGCTCGGCCACGAAGGCGTCGAACCGGGCCTGCGCCTCGGCGAGCGCCTTCAAGGCCGTCAGCGCGAGGAGCGTCGCGGTCCCGGCCCAGAGCGCGAGCGCGAGATGGGCGAGGTCGCCGCGCTCGATCAGCGCCTCCGCGGCCCGGTCGAGCGGGGTCACGGCCGCGCCGGCCGCGCGTAGCCGACCGCCTCCCGCTTCTCGTCGTCGGAGAGGAAGGTCGCGGCGCCGACGCGCCTCCACAGGCTCTCGCGCTCGGCCGCGAGCGCCTCGATG
>JAFAPJ010000479.1 GCA_019247255.1 Methylobacteriaceae bacterium
AGGCGCCCGCCCGGACCATCTCCTCGAGCGCCTCGGGCCGGGACGCGTTGCCCTTGCCGGCGAAGCCGAGATTCATCGGGAACTCGTCCGCCGCCTCGATCATCCGAGCAAGGTGCCAGGGCCCGGGCGTGCAGGTCGTCGCGAAGGTGCCGTGAGCCGGTCCCGTTCCGCCGCCGAGCATCGAGGTCACGCCCGACATCAGCGCCTCCTCGATCTGCTGCGGGCAGATGAAGTGAATATGGCTGTCGAACCCGCCCGCCGTGACGATCTTGCCCTCGCCGGCGATCACCTCCGTCCCGGGCCCGACCACGATCGTGACGTCCGGCTGGATGTCAGGGTTGCCGGCCTTGCCGATAGCTGAGATGAGCCCGCCCTTGATGCCGATATCGGCCTTCACGATCCCCCAATGGTCGAGGATCACGGCGTTGGTGATGACCGTGTCGACCGCGCCGTCCCCGTTCGTCGCTTGGCTCTGGCCCATCCCGTCGCGGATGACCTTGCCGCCGCCGAACTTGACCTCCTCGCCGTAGGTCGTGTGGTCGCGCTCGACCTCGATGACGAGAGAGGTGTCGGCGAGCCGGATCCTGTCTCCGACGGTCGGCCCGAACATGTCCGCATAGGCGGCTCGGGGAAGCGAGGCGGGCGGACGGGCGTTTTGCATCATGCAGCGTGTCCGGGCGTGATGCCGTCCGATCCACTGCCGAACGCGCATCAAGGGAGTGTTATCGGCCGGAGCACGCGCCAGGCCAAGTCCGTTGGAACTGGACAGGCCTCCGTCGGGGTGCTGACGATCGCGGGACATGCGTTGACTTCGGGCCGGAACTGAACGCACCTCCCTCGTGCATCGCTCTCGCCAGCGCGGGCCTCGATCGGGGATGGCACACTCGTGGATCGATGGAACCCGTTCCCGACGATCATAGTGCCGTTGGAGGGGCCAGACGAGCACGGCAACATGTTCGAGGACGGAGTTCGGATCTGCGTCGGAACGGAATTGCAAGGCGGCTGTGCGGTCGGCCGGGGGACAGAAATCAACGGCGCGACGCTCTACCCGATGACGCGGGTGGGTCGTTATTGCTCCATCGCTCGTGGCGCGGCGCTCGGTGCGCCTGACCACCCCTTGTCCGGGCTGAGCACGAATATCGGCCTCCCGGCCGTCAACGCGCTGTTGAAGCTGTCGAAAACCGAGATCGGTCACGATGTCTGGGTTGGCGCGAATGCGACGGTGCTGTCTGGTTGCGCGTTGGGACACGGGTCCGTCGTCGCAGCCGGGGCGGTGGTCACGCGCGATGTGCGGCCTTACGCCATCGTCGCGGGAGTACCGGCCAGCGAACGGCGACGGCGTTTTCCTGACGAGATCTGCGAGCAGCTCGTTCAAAGCCGATGGTGGGATCTGCCGCCGGAACAGCTAGCGCGCCTTCCGCTCGACGACGCCTTGGCCTGCGCGGATCGCTTCCGGGCCTTGGGCCGTGCCGGATCAGAGGACGCCTGAGCTGAGACGGCCCGGAACGTCCGGTGCGTGTCCCGCCGCTACCAGACCATAGGCAGCGCGGGAGCGGTCGGCGGCAATCGCCCGGGCTGAAGCCGCCCCCGAAAGGTCACCGCGCTCGCGCCGAGGTCCCTCCACGGCGCGTCGGTGGATCTTGCGGCAGAGCGTCCCTGTCCTGGCAAACGGAATTTCCGTTTGGGTCAGTCGGGCGAGCCGAGCCTAACCGGGCGAAGGCAGAGCGCGGCAGGGCGCGCAGCTGCGCGGCATCCGGCGATGCCGGCGCACTAGCCAGCGTGTCTGGCGGCGCATCGGATTGGCTGAGCGACGACCCGTCGTCGGGCTTGCGCCTCGAAGCGCTCCCGAGTTGCAGCTCCAACCTCGTCTCGCAGCTCCCGTCACCGAGCCGCGCCGGCATCGGCGGGGCTCACCGTCTCCGGACCGTCCTCGCGGCCCCGAAGGAGGTGGTAGAGGAGGATCGCCCCGAAGGTCGCGGTGCCGATGCCGCCGAGCGTGAAGCCGCCAAGCTTGACCGTGAGGTCGCCGGCGCCCGCGACGAGCGCGACTGCGGCCGTCACGAGGTTGCGCGAGCGAGAGAAATCGACCCGGTTCTGCACCCAGATGCGCCCGCCGGTCGCCGCGATAAGCCCGAACACCACGATCGCGAGACCGCCGATCACCGGGACGGGGAGCGTCAGGATGACCGCGCCGAACTTGGGCGAGAGGCCGAGCGCCAGCGCCACGAAGGCCGCGACCACGAAGACGAGCGTCGAGTAGATCCGGGTCACCGCCATGACGCCCATGTTCTCGGCATAGGTCGTGACGCCGGTGCCGCCGCCGTAGCCGGCCGCCATCGTTGCGAGCCCGTCCGCCAGGAAGGCGCGGCCCATGAGCGGGTCGTAGTCGCGCCCCGTCATCGCGGACAGGCCTTTGATGTGGCCGAGATTTTCCGCGACGAGCACGACCGCGACCGGCGCGATGAGGCCGATGGCGGAGGCCGTGAAGACCGGCGACTGGAAGTTCGGCCAGCCGAACCAGGGCGCGGCCGCGACGCTGGAGAAATCGATCGCCTTGGCGAGCCCGAACCCGTTCGCCCCCACCGCGTAGGCGATGTAGCCGATCGCCGCGCCGATCAGGATCGGAAGCCGGCGGGGCAGGCCGCGCGCGTTGACGGCGACGACCGCGACGGAGAGCGCCGTGAGAAGCCCGATCCCGGTCTCGAAAGGCGAGCCGGACACGCTCTTGATCGCGACCGGCGCGAGGTTGAGGCCGATCGCCGCCACGATCGCGCCCGTCACGACGGGCGGCATCACGCGCTCGATCCAGGCGGTGCCCGCGAGCATCACCGCGACCCCGATGAGCGCGTAGACGGCGCCCGCCGCGACGATCCCGCCGAGCGCGACCGGGACGTTC
>JAFAPJ010000500.1 GCA_019247255.1 Methylobacteriaceae bacterium
TGATCGATTGCGGAAAAGCGCGCAGCTCCGTTCCGGCCGTCAGCATGCGGCGCAGGGCGGGCGCGTTCACGTAGTCGTACTTCGCGATCATCCAGTTATGGGCGGCCTCGCTGGCATGGAACAGGATTTCCTTGTAGGTCTTCGGCAGCTCGTCGTACTTGCCTTTGTTCACGACGAGGTGGAGCATGGCGCCGCCTTCCCACCAGCCCGGCGCGTAATAGTATTTCGCGACTTGCGACAGGCCGAGCTTCTCGTCGTCATAGGGTCCGACGAACTCGGCCGCGTCGAGCGTGCCGCGCTCGAGCGCCGGATATACGTCGCCCCCGGCGATCTGCTGGGGCACCACGCCGAGCTTCGCCAGGACCTGGCCGCCGAGCCCGCCGATGCGGAACTTGAGGCCCTTCAGGTCATCCACCGTCTTCAGCTCCTTGCGGAAGAAGCCGCCCATCTGCGTTCCCGAGTTTCCGCACGCGAAGGAGATCGCGTTGAAGCGCGCCAGGACGTCGTTGATGATCTTGTCGCCCCCTCCGAAATGCCACCAGGCATGCTGGTGGCGGGCGTTGAGCCCGAACGGGATGCCCGTGCCGAGCCCGAGCGCGGGCTCGCGCCCGACATAGAAATAGACCGGGGTGTGCGCGCATTCGACGGCGCCCGACTGGACGACGTCGAGCGCCTGGAGGCCGCCCACGATCTCGCCGGCCGGGAAGGTCTGGATCTGGAAGGCGCCGTCCGTCGCCTCGCCCACATATCTCGCGAGCTGCTGCGCGGTCCCGTAGATCGTATCGAGCTGACGCGGGAAGCTCGAGGTGAGCCGCCAGCGGACCTGCGGCGCACTCTGAGCGATGGCGGGCGCGGCCACGAGCCCGGCCCCCGCGGCCGCGAGCCCTCCGCCCGCGAGCACGCGGCGACGTGCGATGGTCCCGGTCATGGCGTCCCTCCCTCCGGCCCTCTGACGGGGCGGCGCGGCATCTTGCCGGCCGGAGGCACCGGCGCAAGGCACGGCTCAGCTCGCGCCGGGATAATCGGGGTCGAGCACGAAGGGAAACGGCCCCGGAAAGCGCTCGACATAGGCCATGTGCGAGACGAACCCGGCGCCCGGGCGGTGAAGGTGCAGCTCGTAGGCGGGCGGCTCGAAGACCAGCATGCCGCGTCCGGTCTCGCCGAGGTCGAGCTCGACCTGGTGGGCGACGCCCGGCGCCACCGAAGCGATCGTTCCGGCGAAGCGCGTCACGATCGGCCGATGGTGGTGGCCGCACAGGATGCGCTCGACCTGGGAATGGCGCGCCACGATCGCGCCCAGCTCCTCGACGCCGCGCTTCAGGCCGATCCGGTCCATGGCGGCGCTCCCGCAATCGAAGGGCGGGTGATGCATGAGGATCAGCGTCGGCCGTTCCGGCGCGGCCGCGAGCGCCTCCTCGAGGAAGGCGAGACGATCGGCGCAGAGCGCGCCCTCGCTCGATCCCGGCACGACCGTGTCGAGCCCGATCACGCGAACCGGGCCGTGGTCGACCGCGAACTGAACGAAGCCGGACGCCCCCATGGCCGGATGGTCCGGGAATGCTGCCCGGAAATGCTCGCGGCGGTCGTGGTTGCCCGGCACCATGAGGGCGGAGCAAGGCAGACGCCGCAGCAGCGCGCGAAGCAGCTCGTACTCGGCCGGCAAGCCGCAATCCGTCATGTCGCCCGTGACGACGACGAGGTCAGGCGCCGGGCGGAGGGCCGCGACCGCCTCGATCGCGCGCGCCGCCATCATGTTGGTTTCGGACACCCGGTAGGCCGCCTGGCCGGGCGGCCGAACGTGCAGGTCCGTGATCTGGGCGATCAGCATGGAGGGCTGTACCTGGGAAGGGGTGCGGCCCGCCGGGGCGGGCCACACCCGAAGGCCGGGCTTCAGTTCGTCGGCGGGAGCTTGAGCGCGGTCTGCTCGACATAGGGCTTCAGGAGCTCGTCGGCCGTCTTCTGGGCCGTGACCAGCGCGTCCTTCGGGCTCTTCTTGCCCGAGACGACGGCCTGCAGCTCGTCCTCGATCGCCTTGCGGACCGCGACCGTCTTGTAGGTCGCGAACCAAGGTCCAGCGAAGCGTAGCTGGTCGACCGCGATCTTGGCGTCGGGGTTCTTGCCCATGAAGTCGCGCATCTCGGGCTGGTCGTAGGCCGCCATGTTGGGCGCAAAATAGCCGGTGGCGCGGCTCCACCAGCCCGACTTCTCGGGGCTCGTCATCCATTTGATGAGCGTCCAGCCGGCCTTGCGCTTGTCGTCGTCGAGCCCGGCGGGCTGGACGAGCGACGCCCCGCCGATCGGGACCGCGTTGCGAACGTTCTTCGGCACGAAGGCGACGCGATACGGGAATTTCGCGTTCTGCCGGACATGGGTGAGCGAGCCCGTCGAGAGGAGCATCATCGAGGCCTGACCGGACAGGAAAGCCGTCGACACGCCGGGCCCCTTCTGCTCGCCCGCCGGATGGACCTTCGCCTTCTGGACGAGGTCCGACCAGAAGGTCAGCGCCCCGAGCATGGAGGGCGTGTCGTAATAAACCTCGCCGCCATATTCCGGATTGAACCAGAGTCCGCCGTTCGACATCGTCAGCGCCTGGAGGATCCAGCCGCCGTAATCGTAGTTCGAGGGCATCATGATGCCCCAGCGCGTGACGCGGTCGCCCTCGCGCTTCGTCAGCTTCTTGGCGGCCGCGAGGAGCTCGTCCCAGTTCTGCGGGGGCTTGTCGGGATCGAGGCCGACTTCCTTGAAGTGATCGGCGTTGTAGTAGAGGAGCGGCGTCGAGTTGTGGAACGGCACGCCGTATACCTTGCCGTTGACGATGGCGTTGCCGTGGAGCGCCGGCCAGAACTGGTCCATGAAGCGCTTCGGCGTCGTGCCGTCGGCCTCGATCTGCGCCTCGAGCGGCTGGATCTCGCCCTCGATCGCGAGGTCGGTCAGGAAGTTCGCCGACATGATCACGGCCGCCGGCGGCTTGCCGGCCCGGATCGCGGCGCGCGTCTTGATCAGCGTCTCGTCATAGGAGCCCGTATAGACGGGCGTCGCCTTGATCTCGGGGTTCTTCTCGTTGAACTCCTTGATCATGGTGCTCATGTCGCGGGCGAGCTGCCCGTCGACCGGCACGGGGAAGAAGAGCTCGATCTCGGTCGCGGCCCGTGCCGGCGCGGCGCCGGCGAGCGCCAGGGCGAATGCGGCCGCGCCCGCCCCCTTCAACCATCCCCATCGCATGATCGTCTCCTCTACTTGAGCCCGGAGGCCAGGAAGCTGTTCACGAAGCGGCGCTGGAAGAGCAGGAAGGCGAGGATCAGCGGCGCGACCACGAGGATCGTCCCGGCCGCGATCACGCCCCAGGCCTGCGCGCCCTCGGCGCCGCGCGTGAAGGTCGCGAGGCCGAGCGTCAGCGGGCGCTTGTCGGGGTCGTTGATGACCATCAGCGGCCATAGGAACTCGTTCCAGTGGCTCGTGACCGACACGATCGAGAAGGCGACGAGCGCGGGTTTCGCGAGCGGCAGGTAGACGTGGCGGATGAGATCGAGCGGGCTCGCGCCGTCCATGAGCGCGGCATCCTCGAGCTCGCGCGGGATCGACCGGAAGGTCTGCCGCATCAGGAAGGTGCCGAAGGCGGAGGCGAGGTAGGGCGCGGCGACCCCGGGGAGCGTGTCGTAAAGCCCGAGCTGGGCGACGGTGCGCAGGTTCGGGACGAGGAGCACGACCGGCACCAGCATCAGCTGGACGAGGAACGCGTAGAAGAGCGCCGTCCGGCCCGGGAAGGCGAGGCGCGCGAAGGCGAAGCCCGCGAGCGAGGCCGTGATGATCTGGACCAGGAGGATCCCGCCGCAGAGCAGGATCGTGTTGAGGTAGTAGCGGGCGAAATCGGCCGAGGCCCAGGCTTCGGCGAAGTTGTCGAGGGTCGGGGTAAAGTCCGGCCAGAGCGACGCCATGCCGGCGGCGCCGTAGGACGCCGGCCGGAGCGCGGCGACGCTCATCCAGAGGAAGGGCGTCGCCCAGACGAGCGCCGCGGCCGAAACGAGCCCGAAGCCGAGCCGGGGCGTGAGCTCGCCCCGCATCAGCGCCCCGCCTCGCCGTCCGACTCCTCGAAGCGGCGCAGCGACGCGGCCGAGAGCGCGAGGAGCAGCGCGAGCGACACGACGGTCGCGGCCGCGGCCTTGCCCAGATCGTAGCGCTCGACCGCCTGCTGGTAGACGTAGAACAGGAGGAGGTTCGTCGAGTCGGACGGGCCGCCCTTCGTCAGCACGAAGATGTGGTCGACCTGGGTGACGACGTTGAGAAGCGCGATCACGCTCACGAAGGCGAGCGTCGGGCGAAGATAGGGCAGCGTGACGTAGCGCAGCCGCTGCCAGGGGCTCGCGCCGTCGAGCCGCGCGGCCTCGTAAGACTCCTCCGGAATCGCCTGGAGCCCGGCGAGAACGAACAGCATGTAATAGCCGGCGTTCTTCCAGATCGTCAGGCCCATGAGCGACCAGAGCGCGATGTCAGGGTCGCCGATCCAGTTCGCGCCGGCGATGCCGAGCCGCGCCAGGTAATGGTCGATGAGACCGACGCCCGGCAGGAAGATGAACAGGAAGAGCGAGGAGGCCGCGACGAGCGGGATGAGGACGGGGAGGAAGAACACCGCCCGAAGCCCCGCCTTCAGGCGCGACGAGCCGTTGAGCGCCAGCGCGAAGGCGATCGCCAAAGCGAGGCTCGGAAGCACCGTCCCGGCCGCGTAGACGACGTTGTTGCGCAAGGCTGCCAGGAAGGCCGGATCGGCGAGGAGCGCCGCGTAGTTGCCGAGCCCGACATAGACGGTCCGGCGGCGCTCCTCCTGATGCAGCGACTGCCAGAGGACCTCGAGGACGGGCCAATAGATGAAAAGGCTGAGAACCGCGAGGGACGGCGCGAGGAACGCCCAACCGGCGAGGCCCTGCGGCCGGCGCCACGGACGCGCCGCACGGCCGACGAGAACGACCTTGTTGGGCAGGGCGAGGTCCACCACGCGCTCTCGGCTTG
>JAFAPJ010000503.1 GCA_019247255.1 Methylobacteriaceae bacterium
CCGTCGCAGCCCCCGCCCCGGGGCGAACAGGGACAAAGCCTCGATGAGGTTCGTCTTCCCGGCGCCGTTCTCGCCGACGAGCGCGACTAGCCCTGCGCCGACCGGGAGGTCGAGCGCCGCGTAGGAGCGGAAATCCTGAAGGATGAGCCGGGTGACCCGGGGCGCCTGCGGCTCCGCCATCGATGTCTCGCGGAGCGGCGCCGCGCAAGGCGCGCGGCCGGCCGCCGTCAGGCGAATGCGGCGGCGACGATCAGACCCGCATCGGCATGAGCACGTAGAGCGTCGCGGCGCCGTCCCGGTCCTGGATCACGGTCGGGGAGCCGGGATCGGCGAGCTTGAAGAGCGCCGTGTCGCCGTCGAGCTGGCCGGTGATGTCGAGGAGGTAGCGCGCGTTGAAGCCGACATCGAGGGGCGGCGAATCGTAATCGACGTCGAGCTCCTCGACGGCGTTGCCCGAATCCGGATTGTTGACCGAGAGGGTCATGCGCCCCTCCGTGATCGCGAGCTTCACGGCGCGTCCGCGCTCGGACGAGATCGTCGAGACGCGGTCGACCGCGCGGGCGAAGTCGCCGCGCTCGACGGTCAGGCGCTTGTCGTTGCCGGTCGGGATGACGCGCTGGTAATCCGGGAAGGTGCCGTCGATGAGCTTCGAGGTCAGCACGACGCCGCCCTCCGCCCCGTCACCGAACTCGAGCCGGATCTTGGCGGGCGAGAGCTGGATGCGAACCTCCTCGCCCCCGTCATCGACGAGCTTCTGGATCTCGGCGACGGCCTTTCGGGGCACGATCACGCCCGGCATGCCGGAAGCGCCCGCGGGGGCCGGAAGCTCGATCCGGGCGAGGCGGTGCCCATCCGTCGCGACGCCGCGGAGCTTCGTCTCGCCGTCCTGGTCGACCGTGTGGAGATAGATGCCGTTGAGGTAGTAGCGCGTCTCCTCCGTCGAGATCGCGAACTGCGTCTTCTCGATGAGGCGCTTCAGGTCGGCCGCGGCCAACGCGAAGGACACCGCCATCTCGCCCGCCGCGAGGTCCGGAAAATCGCCCTCGGGCAGCGCCTGGAGCATGAACCGGGAGCGCCCGGAGCGCAGCTGCATCTGGCCCGTATCGCCCGTCGTCTCGAGCGAGACCTGCGCGCCGTCGGGCAGCTTGCGCACGATGTCGTAGATCACGTGGGCCGGCACGGTGGTGGCGCCCGGCTGGGCGACGTCGGCCTTGACGCCCTCCGTCACCTCCATGTCGAGGTCGGTCGCCTTGAGGCGGAGGCCCCCGTCCGCCGCACGCAGGAGCACGTTGGACAGGATCGGGATCGTGTTCCGCCGCTCGACGACGCGATGCACGTGGCCGAGCGCCTTGAGGAGCGCGGCCCGCTCGACGGTGACTTTCATTGGGGTTGCCCCGAAACGCTGAAGAACCGATTGCCCGCGGCTCGCGGCGGGGCCCGACGGGCGCCTGCCGAAGCGGGGGCGGCACATTGGCGAAGCCCCGCCGCCAAGGCAAGGCCGCCCGGTCCCCCGTTCACAATGAGGCCCGGGCGCGCTCTCCGCCTTGAACGCGACACCCTTTCGGGCGTTGTGGGGCCGTCGCCGGCCGGCAGGCTGAGCCTTCCTCCCGGACCAGCTATGTTTCGCCGCTTCGAAAGCCTGATCGACCCGTTCTCGCGCTTCGACGAGACCGAGATGCCGCCCGACACCGTCGGGCGCTTCTCCTGGCATTACCTGCGGCCGATCCGGGGCTGGCTCATGGCGCTCTTCGCCGTGTCGGTCGTCGTCGGGGTGATCGAGAGCGGGCTCTACGTCCTCATCGGCTGGTTCGTGGACCTCCTCGCGCATGCGAGCCCCGACCGGCTTCTCGCCGAGCACGGGACGAAGCTCGCGGCCGCCGCGGCGCTCGTTCTCGTGGCGCGCCCGGTCTTCGCGACGCTGCATGAATTCGTCGCGAACCAGATCATCGTGCCCCAGACCACCACGATGATCCGCTGGCGTACCCACACCTACACGCTCGGCCACGCACTCTCCTACTTCCAGGCGGATTTCGCCGGCCGGCTCGCGAACCGCATCACGCAGGCGGGGCCGTCCATCCGCGAGATCGCGGTCACGCTCCTCGACACGCTGACCTATGTCGGCATCTTCGCCTTCGCGGCGCTCGGCCTCTTCGGCTCGATCAGCCTGTGGCTGGCGCTGCCGATGGCGCTCTGGATCGGCGGCTACGTCCTGCTCCTGCGCTACTTCGTGCCGCGCGCGCAGGTGCGCTCGCTCGCCAACGCCGAGGCGCGCTCGGTCACGGTCGGACGCATCGTCGACAGCTACACCAA
>JAFAPJ010000258.1 GCA_019247255.1 Methylobacteriaceae bacterium
CGTCGACCTCCTGGCGCCGTACGCGAAGGGCGGCAAGATCGGGCTCTTCGGCGGCGCCGGGGTCGGCAAGACCGTGCTCATCATGGAGCTCATCAACAACATCGCGAAGGCCCATGGCGGCTATTCGGTCTTCGCCGGCGTCGGCGAGCGCACGCGCGAGGGCAACGATCTCTACCACGAGATGATCGAGTCCGGCGTGAACAAGAAGGGCGGCGGCGAAGGCTCCAAATGCGCGCTGGTCTACGGCCAGATGAACGAGCCGCCGGGCGCCCGCGCCCGCGTCGCGCTGACCGGCCTTACGGTCGCCGAGTACTTCCGCGACGAGGGCCAGGACGTGCTCTTCTTCGTCGACAACATTTTCCGCTTCACGCAGGCGGGCTCCGAGGTGTCGGCGCTGCTCGGCCGCATCCCGTCCGCGGTCGGCTACCAGCCGACGCTCGCGACCGACATGGGCGCGCTCCAGGAGCGCATCACGACCACCACCAAGGGCTCGATCACCTCGGTCCAGGCGATCTACGTGCCGGCCGACGACCTGACCGATCCGGCGCCCGCGACGTCCTTCGCGCATCTCGACGCGACGACCGTGCTGTCGCGCTCGATCGCCGAGAAGGGCATCTACCCGGCGGTCGACCCGCTCGATTCGACCTCGCGCATGCTGTCGGCCGCCATCGTGGGCGACGAGCATTACGCCGTCGCCCGGCAGGTGCAGCAGACGCTGCAGCGCTACAAGGCGCTCCAGGACATCATCGCGATCCTCGGGATGGACGAGCTGTCCGAGGAGGACAAGCTGACCGTCGCGCGCGCCCGCAAGATCGAGCGCTTCCTGTCCCAGCCCTTCTTCGTCGCCGAAGTCTTCACTGGCTCGCCCGGCAAGCTCGTCGCGCTCGAAGACACGATCAAGGGCTTCAAGGGACTGGTCGACGGCAAGTACGACCACCTGCCCGAGGCCGCCTTCTACATGGTGGGCACCATCGAGGAGGCGATGGAGAAGGCCCAGCGGCTCGCCGCCGAGGCGTGAGATGGCGACCCTGCATTTCGAGCTCGTCGCGCCCGAGCGCGTCCTCTTCTCGGGCGAGGTGACGTCCGTCCTGATCCCCGGGACGGACGGCGACATGACCGTGCTGCCCGGGCACGCGCCCGTGATGTCGACCCTGAAAGCCGGCTTCGTGGTGGCGACCGACCATCGCGATCACGGCATCCGCATCCTGGTCCGGGGCGGCTTCGCCGAGATCAACCCGGCGGGCGTCACCGTGCTCGCCGAGCGCGCGACGCCGGTCGAGGAGCTGAGCCCCGAGAAGCTCGATCACGAGATCCTGGAGCTCGGGACGATCCGGGACGGCAGCTCCGACCATCGCGAGCGCGAGAAGCTCGACATGATGATCGGGCAGCTCGAAGAGGCCAAGGCGGCGTTGCGCGTCTGACGCCCGTCGCGCCCCTCATCCTGACGCTCGCCTTCGACGGGGCGAGCTTCGCCCGGCTCGACGCGCTCCGCCGGGCGCATTTTCCGCCCGAGCGCAACGTGGTGCCGGCGCACCTGACCCTGTTCCACGCGCTGCCCGGCGAGGAGCAGGCCCGGATCATGGCCGATCTCGGGGCCATCTGCGGGCGGCAGCGTCCCTTCTCGCTCGAGGCGACAGGCCTGCGCTCGCTCGGGCGCGGCGTCTCGATCGCCTTCGCGTGCCCCGAGCTGGTGTCGCTTCGTCAGACGCTGGCCCGGGAATGGCGCGATTGGTTGACCGCCCAGGATTCGGCGAAGATCGCCCCGCATGTGACGATCCAGAACAAGGTCTCGCCGGCGGAGGCCCGGGCGCTCCTCGCGTCGCTCGGCGCCGGGTTCCAGCCCTTCACGGCCCGGGGTGAGGGTCTGATCCTGTGGCGCTATCTCGGGGGGCCGTGGGAGCTCGTGCGGCGCTTCCCGTTCACGGGGCGGTAGCGGCTAGTCCGATGACGAAGGCCGCGATGGACTCGACGAGCCCAGGCGCCAGCGGCAAGGCAGGTTCATCGTAGGTCGCGAGGTTGGCCGAGCGCGCGGTCGGGGCAACCTTCAGCACGTGGTTCATGCCTTCGATAAGGACGAGTTCGGCATCCGGGCGAGCCGCTGCGAGCCGACGCGCATCATCGGGGCGCACATGCAGGTCGTTGCCTCCGTGCACGATCAGGACCGGACAGCTCGTCCGGCCAATTACCGCTGCGGGATTCAGCGTGAACCACGACGTCAGATAGGGCTGGACGCTCGGACGGAGCAGCCCACGCAGCTCGGACGGGACATCCGTCACCACCTCTCCAGAAGCGACACGTCGCATCCCGTCTCGCGCCCGGCTCACGAGCTCGGCCGACAATCCCAACTCGCCCAGCTGATGCTCGATCAGCTCATGCGCGGGCCGTCCAGCGCCCGCTATCAGCACCAATCCGTCCACAGGCACCAGCGTCGCCACGAAGGTCGCCACGAGCGCGCCCTCGCTGTGGCCGATTACGACGAGCGGACCGCACCGCGGCTCGCGTCTGAGGCGGTTCAGCCAGCCGAGC
>JAFAPJ010000391.1 GCA_019247255.1 Methylobacteriaceae bacterium
CAGCTCCCGAACACCTCGTCCACCCGGAACAGCTTGATCTTCGGAAGACGCTCGAGGTCGGCTGTGGCGGCGGCCTCCGGCTTGAACGGGCGGTAGAAGTTCCGGGCGATGATCGCCTGCGCGGCCGGCGTGTAGAGAAAGGCGAGATAGGCCTCGGCGACCTTCCGGGTCCCCTTGCGGTCGACATTGCCGTCGACGAGAGCGACCGGCGGCTCGGCCACGATCGAGAGCGAGGGCGCGACGATCTCGAACTTGCCCTTTCCGAACTCCTCCGAGGCGAGAAACGCGTCGTTCTCCCAGGCGATGAGCACGTCGCCCAGCCCGCGCTGGGCGAAGCTGATCGTGGCGCCGCGCGCGCCCGTGTCGAGCACCGGGACGTTTCGGTAGATCGCGGCCACGAAGTCGCGCGCCTTCTCCTCGTCCTTCCACCGGTCGAGAGCGTAGCCCCAGGCGGCTAGGTAGTTCCAGCGCGCCCCGCCGGACGTCTTCGGGTTCGGCGTGATCACCTGGATACCGGGCTTCGCGAGATCGTCCCAGTCCTTGATCCCCTTCGGGTTGCCGGCCCGAACGAGCAGCACGATCGTCGAGGTGTAGGGCGAGGAGTTGTTCGGCAGCCTGCCCTGCCAGCTCTCCGGGATCTTCCTCGTGGCGGCCGCGATGGCGTCGATGTCCGGCGCGAGCGCGAGGGTCACGACGTCCGCGTCGAGCCCGTCGATCACCGTGCGGGCCTGCGCGCCCGAGCCGCCATGCGAGGTGCGGATCGCGACCGTCTCGCCGGTCTTCTCCTTCCAGTCCCGGGCGAAGGCGGCGTTCACCTCGCGATAGAGCTCGCGGGTCGGATCGTAGGAGACGTTGAGGAGCGAGGTCTGGGCTTGGGCGGAGCCGGCCGCGAGGGCGAGGCCGAGGGCGACCGTCCTGACGAGAGGGCGCATGGAGATCGTCTCCGTGGGGCGCCGCCGCGTGGGCAGCGACGCAGGTCGGGCGGATCGAGCCCTGGTTCGGCCGGGGTGACAAGGCAGCCAGCCCCGAAAAGATCACGGCGCTCCGCCCTCCAGGTCGCCGAAGAACATTCGTCTCGGATGGAGCCGGGGCCGAGCAAGCCCTTCGCGCGTCCCTTGCGTGGGATCGTTCCTTTGATGCTCGCGTTGTCGTGACCGATCGAGCGGACGGCAGGATGTCAGAGGGTTACTCGTCGGACCGGCGGGGAGAGGTCGAGGCGACGGCGCCCGGCTTCGGGGCGAACTCGCTCCTGATCACGGCGATCGTGGTCGGCGGGCTGTGGGCGGCGCGGGAGGTCCTGATCCCCGCGGTTCTCGCGGTGCTGCTGAGCTTCGTGCTCGCGGGGCCGGCCCGGCTCCTTCGGCGCTGGAACCTCGGGCGTGGCACCTCGGTCACGATCGTCGTCGTGCTCGCCTTCATGGTGATCGCGAGCATCGGGGCCGTGCTGACGACCCAGCTGACCCGTCTGGCGGGCGACCTGCCGCAATATCAATGGACGATCCGCGACAAGATCACCTCGCTGCGCGAGGCTGCGACCGGCCGCGGACCGCTCGAGCGCGCGGCCGAGGTGCTGTCCGACCTGTCGAGCGATCTGACGGGCGGCGCCAATGCCCAGCGGCCGGCGCCTGGGCCCGCCGCCAAGGACGGCCAGGCGGCGCCTCCCGTTCCGGTCGAGATCCGGCCGACGAAGCTCGGACCTTTCGAAACGGTCGCCGCCTATCTGAAGCCCGCGCTCCACCCGCTCGCGACCGTCGGTCTCGTCGCGATCCTGGTCGTCTTCATCCTCCTCAGCCGCGATGACCTGCGCAACCGGCTCATTCGGCTCGCCGGCTCGCACGATCTCCAGCGCACGACGGCCGCGATGAACGACGCGGCCGCGCGGCTGAGCCGCTTCTTCTTGACCCAGGTGCTCCTCAACGCGTCCTTCGGCCTCGTTGTCGGGCTCGGCCTCTGGCTCATCGGCGTGCCGACGCCGATCCTGTGGGGCATCCTGGCGGCGATCTCGCGGTTCATTCCCTATGTGGGCGTGCTGATCGCAGCCGGCGGACCGCTCCTTCTCTCGGCCGCGGTCGATCCCGGTTGGAGCATGCTGGCGATGACGGCCGGCTTCTTCGTGCTGATCGAGTTCGTGGTCGGCCAGGTGATCGAGCCCCTCCTCTACGGGCACTCGACCGGGCTGACGCCGGTCGCGGTCATCGCCTCCGTCACGTTCTGGACCTGGCTCTGGGGGCCGGCCGGCCTCCTTCTCGCGACGCCGCTCACGGTGTGCCTCGTGGTGCTCGGACGTCACGTCGAGGGCTTGCGATTCCTCGACGTGATGTTCGGCGACCGGCCGCCCCTGACGCTCGCCGAGAGCTTTTACCAGCGCATGCTGGCGGGCGACACGGCCGAGGCGCTCGAGCAGGCCGAGGACTTCCTCAAGTCGCATTCGCTCACGACCTATTACGATGAGGTCGCGCTGCACGGCCTCGCGCTCGCCGAGGTCGATCAGAGCCGCGGCGCCCTGACGCCCGAGCGCCTCGCCCGGATCGACGCGACGGTCGCCGACCTCGTGGACGAGCTGGAGGAATGGGAGGAGCCGGCGGCGGCCGAACCCGCGAAGGCGGAGGAGAAGCGCGCCGACGGGGACGCGAACATCGATGCGACGCTCCTCAAGGCGGACGCGAGCGCGCGCCGGCTTCAGGCTTTCGCGGCCGACCGCATCCCGGCCGCCTGGCGTGACCGCGCCCCGGTGCTCTGCGTCGCGGGCCGCGACCAGCTCGACCGGGCGGGCGCGCTCATGCTGGCGCAGCTCCTGGAACGGCACGGGCTGCGGGCGGACGTGGAGAGCGCCGACCTGCTCCACTCGAGCCGCCTGTTCGCTCTCGACGGAGCGGGGCGGCATATCGTCTGCCTCTCCTTCCTCGATTCCAGCAGCCCCGTGACGGTGCGCTATGCCGTGCGCCGCCTGCGCCGCAAGCTGCCGGAGGCGCGCATCCTGGTCGGCATCTGGTCGCTCTCGCCCGAGGCGACAGGCCAGGCCTGCGAGGCGGCGCGATCGGACGTGTGCGTGACCCGGCTCTGCGATGCGGTGCAGGACTGCCTCGAATGGGCCGCAGCGGCGGCGGACGCCGAGGCCCAGCCGAGCGGCCTGCCGCAGCCGCGGCTCACGGCCGACGCGGCATAAAGCGCTTCCTGGCCAGATCGAAGGGCCTGGCCCTGCCGCGAGCCACGCCCTGCGCCCTCCTGAACCTGACGGACATCCGCTCCGTCAGGGCCGATCCAATCTGGGTCGATGACGCTTTAGGCGCCCTCCGGCGCCGGACCGCCGATGGGCTCGACCGGCCAGAGAAGCCCGGTCTCCTCGAGCGCGTGGAAGGCTGCCTCGGCCTCGCTTTCGCCGGCCAGGCGACGCGCATCGAAGAGCGCGAGCGCGGCCCCGCTCGGGTCGCGCGCCGCCACGGCGTCGCGCCAGCTGTCGCTCAGCTTGCGGCGCGCCACCCGTACGGCGCCGCGTCCACGGCCTGCTTCGCTCTCGCCTCTGGGCAACGCCATCGTCCGATCATAATGTGGCAGCAAGGGCTTCGGCTTAGCCGAGACGGCGACGAGAACGAAGGACCTGGGCGCCCCCGCGCGCGCCCGGCGTCTCGGACGGGGACTTCATGCCGGTAGACGTAAAGGGCGAGCTGACGAGGCCGTTCGCCCTGATCCTGATGGCGCTCGCCGTGCTCGGCTGGGTGCTGTTCGTGCTGGCGACCTGGTCGTCGGCCTCCGTGCAGAAGACGCAGCGCCTCCAGTTGCTCGAGCTCAATGAGAAGCACGAGGCGCTGGCGGCCGATCATGCCAAGCAGGTCGCGGCCGCCGGGCAGCTCACGGACCTTCAGGCGAAGCTCGACGCGCAGCGCGAGGAGCTCGCCCGCATGAGCCAGGCCCGGACGGACGTGCAGGCGGAGCTGCAGAACGCGCAGCGCAGCCTCGCGAGCCTCCGGCGCGACGTGTCCGAGGCCGACCGCAACCTCCAGGCCCAGAACCAGAAGCTCGCCGACCTCCAGAACGTCGCCGAGACCTCCGCCCAGACCGAGCCCTCGGCGCCGGCCGTCCGGCGCGGCTCGCGCCGGGGCCGCTGGTCGCGGCGGGGCCGCTCCGGGCGGTCCTTCTCGGTCATCAGCCGCTCCCGCTGACCCGCGCCGTGACGCCCGCAACCGGAGCCGAGCCGACACGCTGGTGGTGGGTGCGGCACGCGCCCGTCCCGGACGGGGGCTTCATCTACGGGCAGCGCGATCTCGATTGCGATTGCACGGACCGCGCGGTCTTCGCCGCGCTGGCTCGGACGCTGCCGCCGGATGCCGTCTGGCTCACGAGCAACCTCGCCCGGACGCACCAGACCGCGCGGGCGATCGCCGCGGCCATCGAGGCCGAGGGCGGACGCAGCCCCGAGCCCGAGCCGGTTCCCGACCTCGCCGAGCAGCATCTCGGCGAGTGGCAGGGGCTCGTCCGGACCAGCTTCTTCGAGACGCGGCCGACCCACGATCACTGGTTCGCGTCCGCGACCGAGCGGCCCGCCGGAGGCGAGAGCTTCGCCGATCTCTGCGATCGGGTCGCCCGGACGGTCGCCGACCGCACGGCCCG
Source organism: Methylobacteriaceae bacterium (assembly GCA_019247255.1). Lineage (GTDB taxonomy): Bacteria > Pseudomonadota > Alphaproteobacteria > Rhizobiales > Beijerinckiaceae > Enterovirga. The sequence continues at coordinate 4,609 of JAFAPJ010000391.1, forward strand.
GCATCCCGGCCGCGCGATCGTCGCCGTGACCCATGGCGGCACGATCCGGGCCGCCATCGCGCTCGCGCTCGGGCTCGACCCCGAGGCGGCGCTCGCCTTCACGATCGACAATTGCTCCGTGACCCGGCTCGACCATCTGGGCGGCGATCCGACGCGACGCTGGAAGGTGGTCACGGTTAATCACCGGCCGTGGGATGTCGCCCGGGCGGGCACGGCCGCGCTCGCCTGAGCGATGGCGAGCGAGGGCCGGACGGGACGCTACGGCGAGTGGGACGAGGCGATCCATCCCCGGCCGGCAGGCGCGGTCGAGCTCGCGCCGACCGTTCCGGGCGCGCAGGCGCTCGAGGAGGTCGAGCCCGGGTCCTTCGCCGCGATCGCCCTGCGGGCGCCGCCTAACACGCTGGAGCGCCGGGCCGTCCTGGCTCTGGCGCTCCGGGCCCTCCAGCCAGGCGGCCGGCTCGTCGCGCTCGGGCCGAAGGACAAGGGCGGCTCGCGCCTCGCACGCGAGCTCGCCGGCTTCGGCTGCGCCCTCGCCGAGACCTCGCGCCGGCATCATCGCGTCGTCGAGACGACCCGACCCGCCGTGGTCGCGGGCGAAGCCGAGGCGATCGCGGGCGGCGCCACGCGCTTCCTCGATACGCTCGGCGCTTGGTCGCAGCCCGGCCTCTTCAGCTGGGACCGCGAGGACCCTGGCACGCGCTTGCTCGCCGCCCATCTCGGTTCGCTGCCCGGCCGGGGCGCCGATCTCGTGGCCGGGATCGGCCTCCTGTCCCGCGCGGTCCTTGCCCGGCCCGAGGTGGCGAGCCTCACGCTCGTCGATATCGACCGACGCGCGGTCGCCTGCGCGCGGCGCAACTGCCCCGATCCTCGCGCCAGCTTCGTCTGGGCGGACGCCCGCGTCAGCGGCCTGACCGCCCTCGATTTCGTGGTCATGAACCCGCCGTTCCACGGGACTGACGGCGAGGAGGAGCGGGCGCTCGGCCAGGCCTTCCTCCGGGCGGCCGCCGCCATGCTCCGGAAGGGCGGTGTCTGCCGGCTGGTGGCGAACCGCCACCTGCCCTACGAGGCCACGCTCGGCGAGAGCTTCGCGTCCGCCACGACCCTCGCCGAGGCCGAGGGCTTCAAGGTGATCGAGGCGCGAAGGTGAGCGGAAGCCTGCGGCTCGACCGGCTGCTCGCGAATCTCGGGTACGGCTCGCGGCGCGAGGTCCGCGGCCTCGTGCTCGACGGGGCCGTGACGCTCGACGGCGAGCCGCTCGCCGACCCGGAAGCGCGGCTCCCGCTCGCGCCCGATCTGCCCGCGCGCATGCAGGTCGACGATGCGCCGCTCGACCCGTTGCCCGGCACGCTCGCCCTCGCGCTTCACAAGCCGGTCGGAGCTGTCTGCTCGCACAAGGAAGGCGGGCGGCTCGTCTACGAGCTCCTCCCAGGGCGCTGGCGGCGGCGCGACCCTGCGATCTCGACCGTCGGGCGGCTCGACCGCGACACGTCGGGGCTCCTCCTCATGACGGATGACGGCGCGCTCCTGCACCGGGTCATCTCGCCGAAGGCGCACGTCCCGAAGGTCTATCGCGCGAGGCTGGCCCGTCCGCTCCGCGGCGACGAGGCGGGCCTGTTCGCGTCCGGCACCCTTATGCTCGAGGGCGAGACGAAGCCGCTGCACCCGGCGGAGCTCGAGGCGCTCGCGCCGCAGGACGCCCGGCTGACGATCCGCGAAGGGCGCTACCATCAGGTCCGCCGCATGTTCGCGGCTCTCGGCAATCATGTCGAGGCGTTGCATCGCGAGCGGGTCGGCGGGCTGGCGCTTCCGGACGATCTCGCCCCCGGCGCGTGGCGCCTGCTCAATCCGGCCGAGCTCGCGGCGATCTTCGCGGGCCCGTCCTGACCGGAATCAGCGCCGGGCGTCCTCCAGGATCATCGCGGCGCCCTTCTCGGCGATCATGATCGTCGGCGAGTTCGTGTTGCCGGAGGTGATCCGCGGCATCGCGGAGGCGTCGACGACGCGCAGGCCGCGTAGGCCGCGCACGCGCAGGCGCTCGTCGAGAACCGCATTCGCGCTGTGGTCGGGCCCCATCGCGGCCGTCCCGGTCGGGTGGAAGATCGTGGTGGCGAGCCGGCCCGCGGCGTCCAGGAGCTCGGCGTCGCTGGCCACGGCCGGCCCCGGCGAATGCTCGACCGGTCGGTAGCGGTGGAGCGCCGGCATCGCGGCGATGCGGCGCGCGAGCTTCAGCGAATCGACCGCGACGCGACGGTCCTCCTCCGTCGCGAGGTAGTTCGGGCGGATATCCGGCTTGCCGTCGGGCCCCCGATGGACGGAGCCCCGGCTCGAGGGCCGGAGGTTGCAGACGCTCGCCGTGAAGGCTCCGAACGGGTGGAGGCCGTCGCCCCATTTGTCGAGCGAGAGCGGCTGGAAGTGGAATTCGAGGTTCGCGGTCGCGTAATCGGGCGAGGATTTCGCGAATGCGCCGACCTGCGAGGGCGCCATGGTGAGCGGGCCCGTCCGGAAGAGGGCGTATTCGACGCCCATCCAGGCGCGGCGCACGAGGTTCGCGTAATCGGTGTTGAGCGAGCGCACCCCGCTCACCCGGTAGACCGGCCGGATCTGGAGGTGGTCTTGCAGGTTCGCGCCGATCCCTGGCGAATGGTGCCGGACGCTCTGGCCGGCGGCCGCGAGGCGCTCGCCGTCCCCGATGCCCGAGGCTTCGAGGAGCACGGGCGAGCCGATCGCCCCGGCCGAGAGCAGCACCTCGCCGCTGGCCGAGGCTCGGAAGATCTCGCCGCCCCGCGAGAACACGACCGCGACGGCCCGGCCGTCCTCGATCTCGACCCGCTCGACATGAAGGCCCGTCTCGAGCCGGAGGTTCGGCCGCTTGAGGGCGGGCTTCAGAAAGCCCCGCGCCGCGCTCCAGCGCCGGCCCCGCTTCTGATTGACCTGGAAATAGGACGAGCCCTCGTTGTCGCCCGTGTTGAAGTCCGGGATCTTCGGGATCCCGGCCTCGGCCGCCGCATCCCGCACGGCGTCGAGGAGCTCCCAGCGGATGCGCGGATGCTCGACCCGCCACTCGCCGCCTGCGCGGTGAAACGCGTTCGGCGGGTCGGCATGGTCCTCGTGCTTGAGGAAGAACGGCAGGACGTCGTCCCAACCCCAGCCCGGAAGCCCGAGCTGGCGCCAGCCGTCGTAATCGGCGGCCTGACCGCGCATGTAGATCATTGCGTTGATGGCCGACGAGCCGCCGATCACGCGGCCTCGCGGGTACGGGATGGCGCGGCCGCCCAGCCCGGCCTCGGGAGCGGTGCTGAAGAGCCAGTCCGCACGCGGGTTGCCGATCGCGAACAGGTAGCCGACCGGGATGTGGAACCAGATCCAGCGGTCGGGACCGCCCGCCTCGAGCACGAGCACGCGGTTGCTCGGGTCGGCCGAGAGGCGGTTTGCCAGAACGCAGCCGGCGGAGCCCGCGCCGACCACGATGTAATCGTAAGCCCCGAAATCCTGCATGCGCGGCGCGATCCTGGCCCGTCGGCGGGCCCCGTGCGGCTATAGGGCGGCCGCGGCCGCCCGTCATGCGGCGGATCAGGCGGCGCGGCGGAACGTCGGCGAACGCGCGGGCGCCGTGCTCTCGGCCCCGATCTCGAATCGCTCGACCACCGCGCTGAGCTCGTCCGTGAGCTCGGCGAGCGACCGGATCGCGGCCGTCGATTGCTGCACCATCGCGGCGTTCTTCTGCGTGGCCTGGTCCACGCTGCGCAGGCTCTCGTTCACCCGCGAGAGCCGCTCCGATTGCTGCTCGGCCGTCCCGGCGATCTCGGACACCACGGTCGCGAGCGGCGCCACCTCCGCGACGATGCGCTCGAGAGCCTGACCTGTGCGCTCGACGAGCGCGACACCCTGCTGGACCTGCGAATTCGCGGCCGAGACGAGGCCCTTGATCTCCTTGGCGGCTTCGGCCGAGCGCTGGGCGAGGGAGCGCACCTCCTGGGCGACGACCGCGAAGCCGCGGCCCGCCTCCCCGGCGCGCGCCGCCTCGACGCCCGCGTTCAAGGCCAAGAGGTTCGTCTGGAAGGCGATCTCGTCGATGACCGAGATGATCTGCCCGATCTGCCCGGACGAGGCCGCGATGCCGCTCATCGCGCTCATCGCGTCGCGGGCGATCGTGCCACCCTTCTCGGCCTCGTCGCGGGCCGCCGTGACGGCCTGGCGCGCCTGCCCGGCGCTCGCAGCCGTCTGGGCGACCGTCGCGGTGATCTCGTCGAGCGACGAGGCCGTTCCCTCGAGGCTGGAGGCCTGCTGCCCGGTCCGGCGGGAAAGATCTTCCGTCGCGTGCCCGATCTCGCCGATCGAGGTCCGGATGGCCTCGATCGTGTCGACGAGCGTCACGAGAACGCCCTGGAGCTCGTCCGCCGCCGTGTTGAAGTCGGTGCGGAGCGCGTCGACCGCGTCCGGCAACGGCTCGGTCACGCGGGACATGAGGTCGCCGCGGGCCAGGCGATCCAGCGCGGCCCCGAGCGCCTTCCTGACGGTCTCTAGCCGGCCGACCTGCTCCTCCTTGGCGCGCTCGACGTCACCCTGCGCCTCTTTCAGCGCCGTCAGGTCCTGCAAGGTCTCGACGACCGCCAGGATCTTGCCGTCCGGGTCGAGGATCGGGCCCGCGTCGATCGCGAGATAGCGCCGGCCGCCGGCCGGCAGGTCGCACCAGTTCTCGGCATGTCGCCGGCCGTCGGTCGCCGACGAGCCGCCGGCTGCGTAGAGATTCGATCCGGTGCCATCGCTCGAGAAGACGAGATCCGCGAGGCAGGGCCGCTGATGGGCGTAGAAGCCCCGCCAATGCTCCTTCGTGCCGATCACCGTATCGGCCCGGATGCCCGTCAGCTTCGCGCAGGCCTCGTTCCAGAGCAGCACGCGTCCCTCGGCGTCGAGCACGAATGTCGGCACGGCGAGCCGCGCCACGGCCTCCACGGCCAGCATGGCTGCATCCGCCTGCGGCGCACGGCGCCGACCCATCGACGAAAGGAGCTTCGACCAGCCCGGCAAGACGCGGTTCTCCAAAGGTGCGCCATCCTGGACCTCTTCCCTTATCGGGCGGTGAAGACCCCGGACGACGGGTCGGCACTTAAGTCTAACCACCGATCGCAGGGACCCGGACGGGATCGGCCCGTTGTCCAGGCCGCGCTCGAACGATAGCGTCCGGGAATGTTCAGGTTCGTGGTGACGCGGCTTGGCGTCGTGGTGCCGACCTTGATCGGCATCACGGTCCTGGCCTTCTTTCTGATCCGGCTCGTCCCGGGCGATCCGATCGAGACGATGGCGGGCGAGCGCGGCATCGATCCGGCCCGCCACGAGCAGCTCAGGCGCGATTTCGGCTTCGACCGGCCGCTCTACGTCCAATACTGGGTCTACCTCTCGCGCGTCCTGCAAGGCGATCTCGGCAAATCGATCGCGACGAGCGAACGGGTGACGAGCGAGTTCGCGACCCTGTTTCCGGCGACGGTCGAGCTCGCGCTCGCCGCGATCCTGTTCGCCCTCGTCCTGGGTCTCCCGGCCGGCATGATCGCGGCCATCCGGCGGAACTCGATCCTCGACCAGGGCGTGATGGGGCTGTCGCTGACCGGATACTCGATGCCGATCTTCTGGTGGGGGCTCCTCCTCATCCTCCTGTTCTCGGTCCAGCTCGGCTGGACCCCGGTCTCCGGCCGCATCGCGGTCCAGTACTTCGTCGAGCCGGTGACCGGCTTCCTCCTCGTCGACACGCTGCTCGCCGGCGACCTCGACGCGTTCAAGTCGGCCCTCCAGCATCTCATCCTGCCGACGATCGTGCTCGGGACGGTGCCGCTCGCCGTTATCGCCCGGATGACGCGCTCCGCCATGCTCGAGGTCCTGGGCGAGGACTACATCCGCACCGCCCGCGCCAAGGGGGTGCCGCGGTTCCGCGTGATCGCGATCCACGCGTTGCGCAATGCGCTGATCCCGGTGGTGACGGTGATCGGACTGCAGGCGGGCACGCTTCTCGCCGGCGCCGTGCTCACGGAATACATCTTCTCGTGG
>JAFAPJ010000121.1 GCA_019247255.1 Methylobacteriaceae bacterium
CTCGCGACCTTGGGCCCGCCGGATCGAGACGGCGCGCTGGCTCAGATAAGGCCAGAGCAGCATGTCGGTCTTGGCCGGGATGACGAGCGCCTTCGCCCGGATCTTGGCAAGGCCCTCCTCGAGGCTGGCCGCCCCGCCGAGCCGCGAGATCTGCATCGCCTTCGCGCCATAGAGGATCGCGTTCGCGTCGAAGAGCCGGACCCGGAGCTGCGCGTCCGCGTCCATCGCCTGCTCGATCGCGTATCGGGCGTCCCAGGAGGCGGCCGGATCCTTCGCCGGGTCGGCGGGCTTCAGCCCGGCCGTACGCTCGACCGCGCCCGCCCAGCGCTGCTGCAGGTAGGCGACCTTCATGGCGGCCGCGAGCCCCGCCGCGGGCTCCGGCCCGCCGTAATAGTCGCCGCCCTTCCAAGCGAGGTCGGCGAGGATCGGCGCCTGCCAGGCCGCGAGCCAGCCGATCAGGAAGCCGTCCGCCTGCGGGGTCGGCAGGACCGGAACGATCCGGTCCACGAAATCCGGGTAGGAGGCCGCCCATTCGAAGGTCTGGAAGCTGCCCATTGAGGCGCCGACGACCGCGTGAAGATGCTTGACGCCGAGCGCGTCCAGCACCGCCTTGTCGAGGTTCACCATGTCCCGGACCTGGTAGATCGGGAAGCGCAGGCCATAGGGCTTGCCGGTCGCGGGATCGACCGTCGCGGGGCCGGTCGTCACGACCGTCGGGTTCTTGGTCGCGAGATTGGCGAGATTGTCCGTCGCCACGACGAAGAACCGGTTCGTGTCGATCGCCTTGCCGGGCCCGACGATGGCGTCCCAATAGCCGGGCGCCGCGTCGCTCGCCTTGTAGCGGCCGGCGACATGCGAGTCGGTCGAGAAGGTGCGGGGAACCAGGATCGCGTTGTCGCCGGCGGCGTTCAGCGTCCCGAAGGTCTCGTAGCCGACCTTCACGTCCGCGAGCGTCGCGCCCGACACGAAGCTGAAGCGCGGGATCGTCATCGTGCGCTTCTCGACGAGGAGCGGCTCCTGCGCCCACGCGTGAGCCCCGCCGAGCCAGCTCACCAGACCGAGCGCGAGCGCGCCCAGGATGCGTCTCATCGCGTCCTCCCTTATGCGTGCCCGCAGCGGCACGTTCGTCGTTGCGAGACGATATTCGTCCCGAATGGGACTATCTGCGGGCTCGAACCGGGATGCAAGACAAACCGTATCCAGCGCCGCCCTCGGTCCTCGAAGCGAACGAGGTCCTGACCGCCTATCGGCTGAGCTGGGTGGCGAACTTCCTCTCGGGGCCGATCTACAAGGAGATCGAGGCGCGCCACGGCCTGTCGCGGCCGGAATTCATCGTGCTGTTCAACTGCCACCACCGGCCGGGCTCGACCGCGCGTGACATCTGCCTGGCGACCGGCCGGCCCAAGAACTCGATCAGCCGGGCGGTGCTCGTGCTCGCCCGAGACGGGCGGCTCGTCCAGCAGCCCAACCCGGAGGATGCCCGGCAGAAGCGCCTCGTCCTGACCGCGGCCGGAGAGGCGCTCTACGCGGCCGTCATCCCGCTCTTCAAGCAGCGCGAGCGGGAGATGCTGTCCGTGCTGACGGACGAGGAGCGAACGAGCTTCGAGGTTCTTCTGGCGAAGCTCGCGCTGCGGAGCGATGGCTGGGCCGAGGTCTTCTAGCCGAGCGCGGGTCTGGGGAGGCGCAGGTCTCGTCTCAAGCCGAGAGGTGTTCCGCGAGACGCTTCAAGAAGGTTTCGCCCGCGGCGAGCGCGTCCAGCGTGATGAACTCGTCCGGCTGGTGCGCCTGGTCGATTGATCCGGGCCCGCACACGATCGTGGCGATCCCGGCTGCCTGGAAATGCCCGGCCTCGGTGGCGAACGGGACGCTCGCGGTCGCGGTCTCGCCGGTCAGGGCGAAGCCGAGCCGCTCGGCCGCCGAGCCGGGTTCGGGCGCGAGCCCAGGCACCAGCACCTCCTGGTCGGTCGTGATGCGCCCGAACGGACCCCAGCGGTTCAGCCGCTCGCGCTCGACCTTCGCCGCGAAGGCGTCGAAGCGACGTGGGATCTCGTCCGGGTCGAGGCCCGGCACGCCCCGGAACTCCCAGTTGATCCGGCACTCCCTGGCCAGGATGTTGCGGGCGTTGCCGCCGGCGACGCGACCGGCATGGACGGTCGTCCAGGGCGGGTCGAAGCGCCCGGTCGGGTCGCCGCGCGTCTCCATCTCGTCCGCGAGGCGGTTGAGCTCGGCCAGGAGCTCGCCCGCCGCCATCACGGCGTTGGCGCCGAGGGCGGGCTTGGCGGAATGCGCCTCGTGACCCGTGACCAGCGTCACGAAGGTTCCGACGCTCTTGTGCGCGTAGACGACCTTGATCTCCGTCGGCTCGCCCACGATCGCGATCTCGGGTCTGGGTAGATCGCGCCCGAAGCGGGCAATGGCGTCCACGACGCCGAGGCAGGTCGTCTCCTCGTCGTAGGAGAGGAGGATATGGACGGGCCGTGCGAGGGGAGCCGCCACGAAGTCCGGCACGGCCGCCAGGACCAGCGCGTCGAAGCCCTTCATGTCGACCGCGCCGCGCCCGATGGCTCGGCCGCCCTCGACGCGGAGCCGGAACGGATCGCCTGTCCAGGGCTGGCCCACGACCGCGACGCAATCGGTGTGGCCGGATAGGACGACCCCGCCC
>JAFAPJ010000621.1 GCA_019247255.1 Methylobacteriaceae bacterium
CTCGGCAATGCCGGCGGCTTCAAGATGCAGCTCCAGGACCGTACGGGCGCCGGCCTGCCGACGCTGCTCGCCTCGGCGCGCGAGCTGATCGGGCGGGCCAACCAGGATCCGAGCCTCAGCCGCGTGTTCACGACCTTCGGCAACAACACGCCGCAGATCTACCTCGACATCGACCGGGTGAAGGCCCGCATGCTCGACGTCCCGCTCGCGAACATCTTCGCGACCCTGCAGGTCAATCTCGGCGGCGCCTACGTCAACGATTTCAACGTGTTCGGCCGCGTTTATCAGGTGCGCGCTCAGGCCGACGACCGCTTCCGCGACGAGCGCGACGACATCCTGGGGCTCAAGGTCCGCAGCAATTCGGGCGCGCTCGTGCCGCTCGGGACGCTCGTCAACATCCGCGACACGGCGGGGCCCGATCTCGTCCAGCGCTTCAACATGTACACGTCGGTCCCGGTCCAGGGCGACACGGCCCGCGGCGTCTCGTCCGGAATCGGGCTCGACACGATGCAGCGGCTCGCCGGCGAGGTCCTGCCGCAGAGCCTCGGCTACCAATGGACGGAGCTCGCCTTCCAGGAACAGGCGACCGGCAACACGGCGATCTACGTGTTCGCGCTCGGCGTGCTGTTCGTCTTCCTAGTGCTCGCCGCGCAGTACGAGAGCTGGTCGCTTCCGCTCGCCATCATCCTGGTGGTGCCGACGGGGGTGCTCGCGGCGCTCGGCGGGGTGGTGCTCCGCGGGCAGGACAACAACATCCTGACCCAGATCGGGCTCGTCGTGCTGATCGGTCTCGCGGCCAAGAACGCGATCCTGATCGTGGAATTCGCCAAGCAGATCGAGGATCGCGACGGGCACGGGCCGGTCGCGGCCGTCGTCGAGGCGGCGCGGCTGCGGCTCCGGCCGATCCTGATGACCGCGTTCGCGTTCATCCTGGGCGTCGTGCCGCTCGTGATCGCGACGGGGCCGGGCGCGGAGATGCGCCAGGCGCTCGGCACCGCCGTGTTCTTCGGCATGCTCGGCGCGACGGTCTTCGGGCTGTTCCTGACGCCCGTGTTCTACGTCGTGATCCGCGGGGTCGTCCTGTGGCTCGCGCGGCGGCGCGGCCGGGGGACGGCGCCGCCACCTGCCCGAGACACGCGGCCGCAACCGGCTGCGGAGCGATCTTTGTCCGAAGCAGCCGGATAGCTTCGTAATCCTGTCGGAGGCGGGAGCGAGCCTCGACACGGTACGATGCGCGTCGCAATGCCGGTCACCCGACGTAGCCTGATCGCCGCAGCCGGCGTCGTCGCCCTCGGCTCCGCGGCCGACGCGGCCTCGCTGAGGCCGTTCCGAGCCGACGTCGCGGCGCCCGCGCTCTCACTTCCGCGGCTCGGCGACGGGCGCGCGTCCCTCGACGATGCGCTGGGGCGCACGATCGTGGTCTCGTTCTGGGCGACCTGGTGCGCCCCCTGTCGCCGCGAGCTGCCTTCGCTGCTCCGCCTCCAGGTCGATCTTCGCGAAGCCGCCATGGTGATCGCCGTGGCGGTGGGCGAGCCGGCGGAGCGGGTCGGGCCCTATCTGGATCGCGGCGGGCTGCGAGGTCTCGACGTCGCGCTCGACGTCTCGCGCGTCGCGGCATCGGAGTGGCGCGTGCAGTCGCTGCCGCAGAGCTACGTTCTCGACCGGCAGCGACGGATCGCCTTCTCGGCGCTGGGCGAGGTCGATTGGGACGATCCCGCCGTGCGTGGGCAGCTGACGGGACTCGCACCCGCGGGATGACGTGAGGCATCATGGGGCCGCGAGGGAGGGAGCCATGCGAGCGGGACGGATGAGGGCGGGTCTACTGGCCGCCATGGCGCTCGGCGCCGCCGCTCCGGCCTGCGCGGCCGAGCGCGTGAAGGTGACCGGCGAGGTCATGGACACCTGGTGCTACCTGTCGGGCGTCATGGGCGGGCAGGACGCGGTGGTCGGCACCTCGCACCACACCTGCGCCCTGTGGTGCGCCGCGGGCGGCATCCCGGTCGGTCTCCTGGGAGAGGATGGGACGCTCTACCTTGTGCTGAAGCTCGACGGCCGCGGCACGGCCGATGGCGGCGAGAGCGTGCTGTCGATCCAGAGCCACAAGGTGACGGCGGATGGCCAGCTCTATCAGCGCGACGGCTTCAACTACCTCATCGTCGACAAGGTGGTGGCCGATGCCGGCATCATCAACGAGACGCACAAGCAGTTCGGCTTCGTGCCGCCGATGGTCGTCCCGCAAACCGTGATCGACGAGGCCAAGAAATGACCCGCAGCGACGGCATCATCTCGGCGCGGCGCGCCTTCGCCCTCGCAGCGCTTTCCATCACGCTCCTGCTGGCATGGGCGCCTCGGTCCGGCTCAGCCCAGGAGATCAAAGGTCAGGCCGAGAGCTGGGGGCTTCAGAACGAAAGCCTGGCCGTGATCAGCGGCAAGGTGGTCGACATCGTCTGCGAGCTGTCCGGAGATTGCCCGTCCGGGTGCGGGCAGGGCCTGCGTCAGCTCGGAATCGTGACGAGCGCCGGCAAGCTGATCCCGGTCTCCAAAAACGGGCAGCCCGCCTTCACGGGCGCGATCCAGGAGCTTTTTCCCTTCTGCCAGAAGACGGTCGACCTCGACGGCCTCTATGCCGGCGACACGAAGAACAGGCTGTTCCAGGTGCAGCTCATCCGTGAGACCGGCGCCCAGAGCTGGATCAAGGCGGAGCGCTGGACTCAGGAATGGGCCAAGCAGAACCCGTCCCTCGCCGGCTCGGCGGACGAATGGTACTTTCAGGACCCCCGTATCGCCGCGCAGATCAAGGCGCGAGGCTATCTCGGGCTCGGTCCGGGCGCCGACCGGGACGCGATCCGGGACGCCTATTGATGCGTTTCGCGGTCGTCGTCCTCGCGGCTCTCCTGGGTGGCGCCGCCCTCGCGGAAGGGCTGCCCCCGACGGGCGGCGAGGCGGCCGGGCGATGGGCCGACACCTTCCTCAACGGCAAGATCGGCGGTGATTTCGACCTCGTCGATCAGACGGGTCAGCGGCGGCGTCTCGCCGATTTCGCCGGCCGCCATATCCTGCTCTTCTTCGGCTACGCCAATTGCGAGCAGATCTGCTCGGCTGCGATCCCGCTCATGTCCGCGGCGCTCGACGAGCTCGGGCCGGACCACAAGCCGCTCGACCTCGTGATGGTGACGGTCGATCCCGAACGCGACACGCCTCAGGGGATGCGGACCGCTCTCGCCAAGTTCGATGCCCGGCTGATCGCCCTCACCGGGACGCGCGCCGAGCTCGCCCCGGTCTGGAGCGCCTTCAACGTGCGCACGACCGAGGTCGCGCGCGACCTCGAAGACAAGCCCATCTACGCTCACGACAGCTTCATCTTCCTGCTCGGGCCGGACGGGAAGGTGCTGTCGCTCCTGCCGCCCATGCTGCCGCCTTCTCAGATCGCCAAGATCCTCCGCGCGCGCTTCTAGTCGGGCTCCCGACGCGGCCGTCGGCTAGCGGGACGGCGTCAGGCGAGCCGCGACCGCTCTCGTGACGCATTCACGACCGCTCGACGATGGCGCACGGGCGTTTGACGCCGGCGCGGCGAGGCGCGACCCTGTCTCCTTCTCCTCCCTGGATCTCTGCCATGAAACCACTCCGATTCGGCGTCGGCCAGCCCGCGACGCGCGTGGAAGACCAGCGGCTCGTCACCGGAGCCGGGCGCTACACGGACGACATCCAGCCGGCGAACGCCGTTCACGGCGTCGTGGTGCGCTCGCCTCACGCCCACGCTGCGTTCACGATCGGCGACCTCGCTGAGGTGCGGGCGATGCCCGGCGTGCTCCTCGTCCTGACCTATCCGGACGTCGCCCATCTCGGCGGGCTGCCCTGCGGCGCCCCGGCCCGTAATGCGGACGGTACCCGGCAGGTTCTGCCGCCTTATCCCGTCCTGGCGGACGGCGTGGTCCGGCATGTCGGGGACGCGGTCGCCTTCGTGGTGGCCGACACCGCGGAGGCGGCGCGCGACGCCGCCGAAGCCCTGCCGATCGCGTATGAGCCGCGGCCCGCCGCGATCGGGTTGGCGGCGGCGGAGCGCCCCGGCGCGCCGCTCGTCTTCGACACCGTACCGGGCAACCTCGCCTTCGACGTCCGCGAGGGCGATAGGGCCGCGACCGATGCCGCCTTCGCGGCCGCGCATCGGACCGTGTCGCTGACGATCGTCAATAACCGCCTCGTCACGAACTACCTCGAGCCGCGCGCGGCGATCGGCGAGTACGACGGGGCGAGCGGGCGCTGGACCCTGACCCTCGGCAGCCAGGGCAGCCACGGCATCCGGGACGGGCTCGCCCGCGCGATCATAAAGGTCTCGCCCGACCGGATCCGGGTCGTGACGCCGGATGTCGGGGGCGGCTTCGGCACGAAGATCTTCATGTACCGGGAATACCCGCTGGTGCTCCTCGCGGCCGAGAAGGTCGGCCGTCCCGTCAAGTGGCGGGCGGAGCGGACGGAGCACTTCCTCGGCGACGCGCAAGGCCGCGACAACGTCACGACGGCCGAGCTCGCCCTTGACCGAGACGGGCGTTTCACCGCGATGCGGGTGGACCTCAAGGCCGATATGGGCGGCTATCTCTCGGGCTTCGCGCCCTACATTCCGACCGCCGGCTCGCTCATGTCGCCTGGCGTCTACGCCATCCCGACGATCGCGATCCGGATCCGCGGCTATTACACCCACACCCTCCCGGTCGACGCCTATCGCGGCGCCGGACGGCCCGAGGCCGCCTACGTCATCGAGCGGCTCGTCGACCATGTGGCGCGCGTGACGGGCGACACGCCGGACGCCGTCCGGACCCGCAACTTCGTGCCGGCCGCCGCCATGCCGTACCGGACCTCGACCGGCAAGGTCTACGACACGGGCGAGTTCGAGGGGCACATGCGCCGCGCGATGGAGCTTGCCGATTGGCCGGGCTTCGCGGCGCGCCGGGCGGCCTCCGAGCGGCGCGGCAAGCTCCGCGGCCGCGGGCTCGCGAGCTATATCGAGGCCTGCGCGGGCGGCGGCGCCGAGGACGCGCTCGTCCGGGTCGACCGCGACGGCGGCGCGACCGTGCTCATCGGCACGCAATCGACCGGCCAGGGGCACGAGACCGCCTATGCGCAGCTCGTCGCGCACGCGCTCGACCTGCCGCTCGAGCGCATCCGGGTCCGCCAGGGCGACACGGACGAGATCGCGACGGGCGGCGGCACGGGCGGGTCGCGCTCGATCCCGGTCGGGGGCGCGTCGGTCGCCGGCGCGTCCCGGCGCCTCGCCGAGCAGCTCAAGGAGGTCGCGGCCGAAGTCCTCGAGGCCGGACTGGCCGATCTCGAGCTCGCGGACGGGCTCGTCCGGGTCGTCGGGACGGACCGGGCCATCTCCTTCGCCGATCTCGCGACCTGGTCGGAGGCGCAGCCGGACAAGCTGCAGGCGAAGGATTCCTGGAAGCCGCCGGAAGCCACCTATCCGAACGGCACGCATGTCTGCGAGCTCGAGGTGGATCCCGAGACGGGCGAGGTCGAGCTCCAGACCTACGTCGTGGTCGACGATTTCGGTGTGACGCTGAACCCCTCGCTCCTCGCCGGCCAGGTGCATGGCGGAATCGCCCAGGGCGTCGGCCAGGCGTTGCACGAGCACACCGTCTACGATCCGGACGGGCAGCTCGTGACGGCCTCGCTCATGGATTACCGCCTGCCGCGCGCGGCGGACCTCCCCGAGATCGTGTTCGAGACCCGCAACGTCCCCTCGACCACCAACGCGCTCGGCATGAAGGGCGCGGGGGAAGCGGGCGCGATCGGCTCCTGCCCGGCCGTCATCAACGCGCTCGTCGATGCGCTTCATGATCGCTATGGGGTCGAGCACATCGACATGCCGGCGACCCCCGACGCGGTGCGCGCGGCGATCCGGGCGGCAGCGCCGCGAATGGCCGCCTGATCAAGCGGTTGTGGCCGGATTCGCCCGCGACAAGGCGGGTCCGCTGCATTACGCTCAAGGTCGAGGCCGCCTCACGCGGCCCGACCGGGGA
>JAFAPJ010000151.1 GCA_019247255.1 Methylobacteriaceae bacterium
ATCGAAGGTCATGCCCATATAATTGTAGGTGCCGAGCAGGATCGTTTCCTTGCCCTTGATCACCGCCAGCGTCGGCGAGAGCACCTTCTCCATGACCAGCCCGAACGGATCGCGCACGCCGCTGTCGAGCAGCGCCTGCCGCTCGGCGATCAGCGCATCGAACTTGGAGAAGAGGTCGCGGTGAAGCGCGCCGTCCTCATCGTCCCTCGCCTTGCGCAGCGCCTCGCTCATCCTTCGTTCCTCAGCTACTCGACGGCGTCGACGAGCTGCCCGACGGTCTCGATCTCCGCCTGCATGTTCATGGTGATGAGGATGTCGAATTCGTCCTCGATCGCGGCGACGAAGTCCATCACGGTCAGGCTGTCCCATTCGAGGTCGGTCGCGAAGGTCGTGCCCTCGGTCAGCTTCACGCCCTTCTTGTTGAACGGCGCGATCAGCTGGGCGACCTTGCCGAAGGTCTCTTCTCGGTCGGTCATCGGGTCCCCTTATGGCTCCGGGCCCACCCTGCCAAGCGAATTGGGCCCAAATGGGGCCGCGGCTTGGCAGGGCGCAGGCGCCATGCAATGCTCCGGTCGGCAATCAGGGGGACGAGATGGCGGACGAAAAGAAGTTTCCGGCCAATGCGGTCCATGTCATCCGCACCGCCCAGACGATCAACGTCCAGCTCTCCGCCATGGCCGATCAGAAGGCGAGCATCCTGATGGGTGCGACCTTCGTCATCTTCACCATCACGGTCAGCCAGTCGCACGGCCAGACGCCGCCGCTCCCACTGCTCATCCTCGGCGCGGCCGCGTTCGCGGCGGCGGTGTGCGCGGTGCTCGCGATCGTGCCGGCGTTCGGCCTCGGCCGCCGCAGGGGTTCGCTCAACCTGCTCTTCTTCGGCTCCTTCGCGAGCCTCGACGAGGAGGATTACGTCGCGCGAATGATGGCGACGTTGCGCGACGAGGAGGAATTCTACCGGGCGATCGCGCGCGACATGCACCAGAATGGCCGCGTTCTCGCCCGCAAGAAATACCGAATGCTCGGTTACGCCTACCGGATCTTCCTCGTCGGCATGACGGCGAGCCTGATCGCCTTCGTTGCCGAGCGCGTCGTCTAACTACTTCAGCCAGCCCTGTTCCCGATACCATTCGGCCGTCTGCTTGAGCCCGGTCGGCGTGCGCACCTGCGGCGTCCACAGCGCCGCGGGCGGGCGCTTCTCGGCGCGCACCACCCAGTCGGGATGGCAGAAATAGCCGACCCGGTCCGGCGTGAGCTTGGCGCGGTTGCGGCGGACGAGCCGGTCGAGCCCGGAGGCGAGGCGCAGGAACGGCTTCGGCATGGCGAGCGTCGTCGCGCGCTTGCCGTAGAGTCGTCCCAGCGTGCGCGCGAAATGGCGATGGTCCCAGCCGCCTTCGCGCCCGTCGTCGGGCTCGTACGTCTCGCCCCAGGTGTCCGGCTCGTCGAGTAGGGACAGGATCAGCCGGCCGAGATCCTCGACATGGACGAGCGAGAAGCGCCCCTTGGGCGGCAGCGCGACGAAACCGCGCCGGGCCATGCGGAACAGATCGAGCGTCTCCCTGTCGCCGGGGCCGTAGACCGCCGGCGGACGGACGATCGTCCAGTTGAGGCCCGAGGCGGCGACGATCCGCTCCGCCTTGGCCTTCGAGCGGCCATAATCCGAAAGCCCGGGCTCGCGCGCGGCGAGCGAGGAGATATGGACGAAACGGCGCACGCCCGCCGCGCGCGCCGCGTCGATCATGTTTGCCGTGCCGCCGAAATTCACCTTGTCGAAGTCGGCGCGGTCGGTTGCGTTGAGCAGGCCGGCAATGTGGATGACCGCGTCGGCGCCGGTGGCGAGCTTGAGCAAAGTCTCCGGGCGGTCGAGCGCGCCGTCCACCCAGGCGATCTCGTCCTCCGGCGGCTTCCAGCCGCGGGTGAGGGCGCGCACGTCGTAACCCTGGGCGAGTGCGAGCCGGAGCAGGTGCGAGCCGACGAACCCCGTCCCGCCGGTGACGGCGAGGGTGCGGATCTTTCGGTTCTTTCGTCCTCCCCGGGACGGGGAGGGATTGGCAGGCCGCCCTTCCCCCGGAAGGGCTGTGGATCGCCGGGGGCGATCCGCACCTGCCAGTCGCGCGGAGCGCGGTGGAGGGGGGCCTTTGCCACGCGCGGGACCCCCTCCACCAGCCTTCGGCTGGTCCCCCTCCCCGTCCCGGGGAGGAGTTACAGGGGCGACCATGTTTCGTCCTCCGCTTCCGCTTCCTCCGGCGCGATGTAGCGGAGCAGCGCGTCGAGCACCGGCAGCGTCCCTTCGCCGGTCGCGCCGGAAAGGGGCCGGGGCTCGACTCCGGCTTCCTCGGCCAATTCCGTCGCCAGCGCATCGATCAGCTCCGCATCGAGCGTGTCGACCTTGTTGAG
>JAFAPJ010000148.1 GCA_019247255.1 Methylobacteriaceae bacterium
GCCTGGCCCATGTTCGCGCGGTGAGATGACGGACTTGGCGTTGCACCCCGACTCGGCGGCAGCCGAGTTGTAGGCGTAGGTCGCCGAGGTCGGCCGATAGGTCTCGTTGGCCTGATTGCCCCAGACCGTCCAGCCGGGCCGCTCGCCGCGCGCGAACAGCTCAAGCCGCGGCATTGCAGGCTTTGATGCAAAAGCGAATGTCCACGAACAAGTTAGATATTCTCCAACCTGGGGCTGAGCCAGGCTATTACGGCTGCTTACCGAGTTTCGCTGCAACTGCCTTTGTGGAGACGCCAACGGCTTTGACTGCCGCCCTCAGCTGATCGGGGGTAACACTCCACTTCTTGCACCAATATCGGATCTCCCAATCCTCATGCACATTGATCTTGGTCGGATCCTGAGGCCGACGAATGCTGAGATCATCAGGCACGGCATACTCCTGCTTGAGTTGCTGAGGGCGAGAGCGCATACCCTTGCGCAACCAATAATAGTTGTTTGTGTAGAGATTGCAAGCAGTAGATTCAACGCACATCAAGCCGTGCAGCTGCATATGCAGAGGGGTACGGGTGATCGGATTTTCGCATGCTTGTGTGGGGCTTGCACTTACCCGACCTGAACGTCCCCGGTTTCCCGCGTGGGCCATCAGGACAGGGCGCGAGGTCCGCTCCTGTCCAGAGAGCGAGCTGAACCAATAGGGCGGGGCTCACGCCGCCGCCGCGACGATCGCCTCGGCCATCTCGACGCGGTTGCGCCCGCGCGCCTTGGCCTCGTAGAGCGCCCGGTCGGCCGCGAGGCGTAGGCCCGCGGCCTCGCCCGACGCGATCCCGATGCTGACCGAGAGCGGCGGTCCGCCGCCAGCGTCCGCGACCCGCGTCCGGATCGCCTCCGCGACCGCCCGGGCCGGTTCTGGCGCGATCTCGGGCAGGAGCAGCGCGAATTCCTCGCCTCCGATCCGGGCGGCGCGTCCGCCCGCGCCGACCTCGGCGTCCCGCAGGATCGCGGCGAGCCGCCGGAGGCACTCGTCGCCCGCAACGTGGCCGTAGCGGTCGTTGATCGCTTTGAAGTGGTCGGCGTCGATGAGGAGGAGCGTGCCGCGCGGCGCGCCGCCGAGCGTCTCGTCGAAGGCGCGCCGGTTCGCGAGCCCCGTCAGCCCGTCCCGCGCGGCGAGGTCGCGCAGCTCGCGGTTCTGCCGCTCGTCCCCGGTGACGTCGCTATGCACCAGGCAGGCGTGGCCCTGATCGGCATGCCGCGTCACGACCCGGCGCCAGCGGTCGCCCGGCAGCTCGATCAGAAAGGGCGCGCCGTCGTAGCGCAGGCCGTTGCGGATCGTGGAGCGCAACGCCGCGAGCGCCGCGCCCGGTCCCCAGGCCGCGGCGACGACGTCGTCCAGCATTTCGCCGACGAGCGGCCGACCGTCGGCGACGTCGTAAAGCTCGCGGAAGCGGCGGTTCGCGGTCAGGATCCTGTTCTGCCCGTCGAGGATGCAGGCGCCCTCGGCGAGCGCCTCGAGCGCATCGAGGTTGCGCAAAGCCGAGCCCGTCGCTTCGCCGAGCCGCGGGATCTCCTTCCAGATCCGCACGCGGCCGCCGCCCGGAACCGAGAGAGCGGCAACCCGCAGCGTGCGGCCGTGATGGGTGAACTCGAACGGTGCGGCCTGGCGCAGGTGCCGCCGCACGCCCTCCGAGACCAGCCGATCGAGCTGGAGCAGGTCCTCGCCCTCCAGCCGCGCCTGGTAGAAGCGACGCAGGTTCTCCGCATAGGGCTCGCCGACATGGATGCGGCCGGCATGTTCGGGGAAAAAGCGCTCGAAGGTCGCGTTCCAGCGCACGGCTTTCAGATCGGGTCCGTACTCGGCCAGCGCGATTTCGAGCGCGTCGAGGACGGGCCCGTACACTTCACCCGCGTCCATGCGCTCTCCGTGCGCCTGTTGGGTGAAAGCCGGCTTAACGGCGGGCGCTGGATTCGGCCGCGTCCAGCGCCTATACACATTAGAACCCATCTAAACTGAGTGAGCGCATGGCGGTCCTAAGCCTCCGGCCCCAGAAGACCCTGTCCGACCTGACCGATCGCGAGGTCCTTGCCCTCGCGATCCAGTCCGAGGAGGAGGACGGCCGCATCTACCGCGACTTCGCCGAGACGCTCCGGGCGGATTACCCGGCC
>JAFAPJ010000268.1 GCA_019247255.1 Methylobacteriaceae bacterium
TCGGAGGGTCGGAGGGACCGCCGGTGAGGGCAGGTCCCGCCTCCCGCGCGCGGTGGGGTCGTCCCGCGAGGGCTCCGAGCCGAGCGGGTTCGCCTCTTCTGATCCGGTGCGTGGCCGAACCGCGAGGACACCGCCCTTCGCCCCCGCGAGCTACGCTGCGCACACGTCCCCGTCGGGCGAAGGCAACCCACCTACAGCATATATTCCTGTGACTGTCAACCTTGATCGGGGCGGTTCCCGCGCGCCCCGGCGCGAGCCGGGGCTCAGACTTCCAGCTCCGCCATCCTCCTTCCCGGCTCGCGCGGGGATGAGCGGAGACGAGCGCGCACGCTGAGGCGAAGCGTTAACCAAGGCCGCGTTCAATCGACATGGTTGCCCGCCGGTTACCGGACTGATTCGCACCTGCCTCCCGCGGGCGCGGCACGGCCGGGGCGGCGGGCTCAGTCGAGTGCCGCGTCATGTTGCGTCCGGGTTCCTCGCCGCTCGTCGGCCTGTCCGTTGCCGCCCGCCGTCTCGGGCTCCTCTCGCTCTTGGGGCTCGGGGCGCTCCTGACGCAGACCGGCGTGACCGAACGCGCGTCGCGCCGCGCGGACGTCATGCCGAAGCCGCTCGGCGACCTTGCCTGGCTCGTTGATCCGCGTCCCGCGCTCGCACCGGAAATCCTGACGCTGCGGGCCAACGCGCCCCTCTCGGCCGCCTTCGTCCCCGCCCCGCGCCCGGCCGCCGTCGCGGCCGCCCCGAAGTCGCTCGATCCGATCCGGCCGGCCGCGCTCTCTCCGGCGACGTCCCCGCGACTGGCGGAGGCGGTACCCCTGCCCGCGCCGCGCCCGCCGGAGCTTCGCGCCCGAGCGGCAACCGCGGAGCCGCGCCCGGCCCCTCGGCGCAGCCGGCAGGCGGCGGCCGCGCCGACTCCCGACACCCGCAACTTCTTCGAGCGCCTGCTCGGGCTCGAGCCCGCCCGCCCGGCGCCCGCCCTGTCCTACGCGGCGCTCGACCAGGGCCCGCTCCGGAGCGTCGCGCCGCGGCGCGAGAGCCCGTCGCCGTTCTCGCCATCGGCCGGCGGCGATGCCGTCTACGACATCTCGGCCCGGACCGTGACCCTGCCCGGCGGCGAGCGGCTCGAGGCCCATTCGGGTCTTGGCGACAAGATGGACGACCCGCGCTTCGTCCACGTCCGCATGCGGGGCGCGACGCCGCCCGGCACGTACGAGCTGACCGAGCGCGAGGCGCTCTTCCACGGTGTCAGGGCGATCCGGCTCAATCCGGTCGGCGGAAGCGGCGCGATCCATGGCCGCGCCGGTCTCCTCGCCCATACCTACATGCTGGGCCCGAGCGGCCAGTCGAACGGCTGCGTCTCGCTGCGCGATTACGACCGCTTCCTCCAGGCCTTCCTGCGCGGCGAGATCCGCCGCCTCATCGTGGTGGCGGGCGACGGCTCGGACGCGTGGCCGCGCGGCCGCAGCTACGGCGCGCGCGGCCGGCCCGATCGCGACGGCTGAGCGCGGCGCGAGGCCTGGACGGCAGGGCCCCGCACCCGTCAAACTCATGTCGCGCGTCCCGAGCCAAGATCGGCGCGCGGAGGGAGGTGAGGCGGGTGTTCGACAGCGACGGGCGACCGCTCCACGTCATCTGGCGCTACAGCCGGGCCGAGCTGCTGGCCGACGCGGCCGTCCACGTGACCGGCCTCGTCCTCGCGGCGATCGGGGTCACGATTCTCCTCGCGCTCGAGCTCGGCTCCGGCGAGCCCGCCGAGATCGCGTCGGTCGCGATCTATTCGGCCGGGCTTCTCGGTCTCCTCGGCATCTCGGCCGCCTACAACATCTGGCCGGTCTCGCCGATGAAGTGGTGGCTCCGGCGCTTCGACCACGCGCTCATCTTCCTCCTGATCGCCGCGACCTACACGCCCTTCATGAGCCGGATGCCGCTCGGGGCGACGAGCCTCGCGCTCGGCATCGGGGTCTGGATCGCGGCGCTCGCCGGGGCAACCGTGAAGGTGCTCCTGCCGGGCCGCTTCGACCGGCTCTCGATCGCGCTCTACCTCGTGCTCGGCTTCAGCGGCGTCTTCGCCTGGGACACAGTCTCCGCCTCGCTCCCCGCATCCACGCTCAGTCTGATGATCGCGGGCGGGATCGTCTACGCGGCCGGCATCGTGTTCCACGTCTGGCAGAGCCTGCGCTTCCAGAACGCCGTCTGGCACGGCTTCGTCCTCGTCGCGAGCGCGCTCTTCTACGGCGCGGTGCTGGACGGGGTGGTGCTCGCCTGAAGGCGCGCCAGCGCGTCGGCGGTGTCGATGTCGGCGAGGATCGCCGAGTCCCCGGTCTCGTGCTCGACGACGTCCGACCGGCCGCGCAGCAGCGGACCGGCCCCGGTATCGCCGTCGAGCGTCGCGATCGCGGGCGCGAGGGCGCGCGCGAGGAGGACCGGGTTGCCGCGCCGGCCGCCGCAGGTCGGCACGAGCGCGGTCGGGCGCCCCGCCGCGAGCCAGGCCGCGCCGAGGGCGTCGAGTAGCCGGGCACTGATCCGCGGCATGTCGCCCAGGCAGACGAGTGCGCCCTCGGCCCCCGGCGGCAGGGCCGCGAAGCCGGCGCGGAGCGAGGTCGAGAGCCCCGCTCGGTAATCCGGGTTCTCGACGAGGATGAGGTCGAGCCCGGCGAGCGCCGCCAGGACCGCGTCGGCCTCGTGGCCGAGCACGGCAAGGACCGGCCGGGCCCGCGAGGCGAGGGCGGTCTCGGCCACATGGCGGACGAGCGGCCGGCCGTCGAACTCGGCCAGCATCTTGGGTCCAGCCGCGAAGCGCGTCCCGCGTCCCGCCGCGAGGACGATCGCCGCGATCATTCCCCCTCGTCCGGGCTTCGGCCGGCGCGCGGCTGGCCGCGCGCGCCGATCTCCATGAGGAGGCCGCCGACGCCCATCCGGGTGATGTCGGCCCGCCGGACGGGCAGGCCGGCGAGGAGCCGCGACAGCACCCAGTCGAAGCCGTTCTCCTTCGGAGACCTGGCGCAGCCCGGCGCCCCGATAACGGGCCGTCCGTCGAGCTCGCCGACGAGGAGGAGGTTCCCCGGATCGACCGGCATGCCGAGATGCTCGATCCGCCCGCCCGCGTGCTCGATCGCGGCCGGGATGACGTCCCGGCGGTCCGCGATCGCGGAGGCGCCGAACACCACGACCAGCTCGACCGCGGAGCGGGCCACCTCGGCCAGCGCCTCTGCGAGAGCGGCTTCGTCGTGCGGGCAGGTCGCCTCCGCGACCACCGCCGCGCCCGCGGGGGCGAGGCGGCGGCCGAGCACCGAGATCGTCTTGGCGACGACGCTCGGCTTCAGGCCGGGCGTCACGGTCGAGACGACCCCGATCCGGGTCAGTCGATAGGGCGCGACGCCGACCAGCGGCTCGCCCCCGGCGCTCGCGAGCGCCGCCTCGAGGGCCGCGCCGGGCACCGCATAAGGGATGATCTTCACGGTCGCGACCATCTCGCCCGCGACGACAGGCTTCCAGGCCGGCAGGGTCGCGAGCGTGATCGCCTCATCGGCCGCGTTCAGCCGATCGATGGCGTCGGGGCGGAGCACCAGGATCCCGTCCGCGGCCGAAAACAGGTTCGCGCGTCCCGTGAACGGACGCTCGACCGTGATCCCGGGCCCGGCAACCGCCCGGGCGAGCGCATGCGCCGCCTCGTCCTCGCCGACGTCGCCCGGCTCGAGCCGCACCGCGACGACCGTCGCGATCCCGGCCGCCGCGAGCGCCTCGGCGATGGCGGGCGTGATCGCTTCACCTTTGCGGAGCGCGTCCGTCCCGACCCGCATTCCGTGCGCCGCGATGGCGCCGATCGCCTCCGCGACCGGCATGGGGCCGAACAGCACGGCGCCAGCCCCTTAGGACGCGGCGCGGCGCCGGTCGCGGCGGAGCTCGGCCACCATCTCGGCCAGGATCGAGACCGCGATCTCGGCCGGACTCACGGCCCCGATGTCGAGCCCGATCGGCGCGTGGATGCGCGCCAGGTCAGCCTCGCCGAAGCCGAGCTCCCGAAGGCGTTCGGCGCGCTTCGCATGCGTCCGGCGCGAGCCGAGCGCGCCGATGTAGAAGCACTCGGCCTGCAAGCCGGCCGCGAGGGCCGGATCGTCGATCTTCGGGTCGTGGGTCAGGCAGACGAGCGCCGAGTAGCGGTCGAGGCCGCCGAGCTTCGGGAGGGCGTCCTGCGGCCATTCGGCGAGCAGCCTCACGTCCGGGAAGCGCTCCGGGGTCGCGAAGGCGGAGCGCGGATCGACGATCGTGACGTCGAGATCCAGGCGCTGCGCCATCGGGGCGAGCGCCTGACTGATATGGACCGCGCCGACCATCACGACCTTCACGGGCGGCGTCTGCACGGTGACGAAGACCTGCCCCGAGACGGTCTCGACGAGCCCGCTCTTGCCGAGCCGGAGCCGCTCGGCCAGCGTCTCGGCAAGCGGATCGTCGCCGATCTCCTCCTCCCGCACGAGCCGCTGCTCGCCGGTCGCGATGTCGGTGACGAGGATCGCGGCGCGCCGTCCCTCGCGAGCCTCGTTCAGAGCGGAGAGAAGCTCGAGGCGCATGGTCAGCTCCGGTCCGTCGCGAGCTTGACGCCGAGGCCGATGAGGAGCGAGCCGCCCGCGATCCGCACGAGCCGCTGCCCGGGCCCGCCGGCCCGCAGTCGCGTCAGGACGGTGGACGCCGCGAGGACCGTGACGAGGTCGGCGGACGAGAAAGCGAGGTTCACGATCGTGCCCAGGATCAGGAACTGAGCCCAGACCGGGAGGGCAGCCGCGGGATCGACGAATTGGGGCAGGAAGGCGATGAAGAAGACCGCGACCTTCGGGTTCAGGAGCTCGACGACGATGCTCTCGGCGAAGGCCCGCCGCGCCGAGCGCGGTGCCACGTCGGGGACGGACGCGGCCGGCCCGCGGCGTTGCAGCATCCCGAAGCCGAGCCAGACGAGGTAGAGCGCGCCGACGATCTTCATGGCGAGATAGAGCTCGGGCACATGCCGGACGATGGCCGAGAGCCCGAAGGCCGCGGCCGCGACATGGGCGTAGCCGCCGAGATGGATGCCGAGCGCCGCCACCAAGCCGGCGCGGCGACCGCGGGCGAGGGTCTGGGCGGCGGTGTAGAGAAGGGCGGGACCCGGAAAGTAGGCGAAGATCGCGGTCGCGACCGCGAAGGCGACGAGCGTGTCGAAGCTCGCCATCACCCCACCCGCTCGACCAGGACCTTGATGCGGCCGCCGCAGGAGAGCCCCGCCCGCCAGGCGGTCTCGTCCGCGACCCCGAATTCGAGGAGCCGCGGCCGGCCGTCCGCGATCACGTCGACGGCCTCCGCGATCACGTCGCCCTCGACGCAGCCGCCCGAGACGGAGCCGAGGAAGTTGCCGACCTCGTCGATCGCGAGATGGCTGCCGACGGGTCGGGGCGCCGACCCCCAGGTCTCCACGACGGTCGCGAGCGCGACGCCCTTCCCGGCCCGCGCCCAGCTTTCGGCCTCGCGCAGGATGTCGGTGTCGGTGGAGAGCATGGGATCGTCCTCAGGCGGCGGCGCGCGGACCGAAGATAATCACGGCCGCGCCGGCGAGCGAGAGCGCGGCGCCGATGAGGTCCCAGCGATCCGGGAGCGTGCCCTCGACGAGCCGGAGCCAGCCGAGGGAGACCGCGATGTAGACGCCGCCATAGGCCGCGAAGGCGCGGCCCGCCGCATCGCTCGGGACGAGCGTCAGGAGGTACGCGAAGGCCGTCAGGCAGGCGAATCCCGGCACGAGCCACCAATGCGGCGCGGAGAGCCGCATGACGGCCCAGACCGCGAAGCAGCCGCCGATCTCGGCGAGGGCGGCCGCCACGTACAGGGGGGCGACGCTCACGGTGCGCCGACGGGGGCGGATCGCGAGCCGGCACGCCGGGCTGGCGGTTCGGCGAGGGCGCGCACGAGGTCCTGCATGGAGGCGAGGGTGTGGATCGGCCTGAACTCGTCGACATGCGGGAGCATCGCCCGGATGCCGGCCGCGCGCGCCTCGAAGCCTTCGAAGCGGAGCAGCGGGTTCAGCCAGACGAGCCGCCGGCAGGAGCGGTGAAGCCGGTCCATCTCGAAGGCGAGGTCGCCGCCGACCTCGCGCTCGAGCCCGTCCGTGAAGAGGAGCACGACCGCGCCGCCCGCCAGCACGCGACGGGACCAGAGCCGGTTGAACTCGGCCAAGGCCGGCGCGATGCGGGTTCCGCCCTCCCAGTCCCGCACCCGCCCGGCGGCGCGGGCGAGCGCGTCGTCCGGATCGCGATGGGCGAGCTCGCGGCTGATGTTCGTGAGCCGGGTCGCGAAGACGAAGGAATGGACGCGCCGACGCTTCTCCGCGACCGGATGGAGGAAGTGGAGGAAGAGGCGGGAATATTCCGCCATCGAGCCCGAGATGTCGACGAGCCCGACGAGCGGCGGGCTCCGGCGCACGGGAGAGCGCCGCGCGAGCGTGATCGCCGACCCGTCCCGGAGCGAGCGGCGCAGGCTCGCCCGCATGTCGATGCGCGCGCCCCGGGGGTCGGGCGCGAGCCGCCGGATCCGGCGGCGGTCGTCCGGCAGGACCATCGCTTCGACGAGCCGGCGGGCGCGCGCGATCTCCGCCGCCGACATCTGGGCGAAGTCTTTCGCGCGCAGCACGTCGCGGTCGGAGGCGGTGAGCCGCGCCTCGACGGTGCGCTCGACCACCTCGCGAGGCTCGTCACGGCGGGCGGGGCGCAGCGCCTCCTCCACGCGCGCCTGGCCGGGCTTCGGCTTCTCCTTCTCCCGCTCGGCCGGCGCCAGCGGGGACATCTGCTGGATCAGCTTCTCGAGATAGCCGCGCCGCCGCCAGAAGGTGCGGAAGACGGCGTCGAACAGCACGGTCTGCTCGTGGCGGCTGACGAGCGTCGCGTGGAGCGTCCAGTAGAGGTCGTCGCGCCCGCCGATCCCGACCGCCTCGACGGCCGCGATCGCGTCGAGGACGGCGCCCGGCCCGACCGGGATCCCGGCGGCCCGCAGCGCGCGGGCGAAATGGACGACGTTGTCCGCGAGCCTGCCCCCGGGCGCCGCGGGAGCCTCGCCCGTCGCCGCAGGTGCGGTCACGCGCCGGCGAGGCCCGTCGTGGCGACTCCTGTCGCGGCGACGCCCGTCGCGGCGAGCTCCGCCCGCACATCGTCGATCGTCTGGCGAATCTCGGACGCGCCGAGGCGCTGGATGTCGTCCTGGTACTTGAGGAGGACGCCGAGCGTGTCGGCGACGAGCGCCGGGTCGAGCGCGACGGCGTCGAGCTCGACGAGGGCGGACGCCCAGTCGAGCGTCTCGGCGACGCCCGGCGCCTTGAACAGCTCGCGCCGGCGGAGCGCGGCCACGAAGGCCACGACCTCGCGCGAGAGCCGGGCCGGGGCGCCCGGCAGCCGGGCCTCGAGGATCGCGAGCTCGCGGGCGACGTCCGGGTAATCGACCCAATGGTAGAGGCAGCGCCGCTTCAGCGCGTCGTGGATCTCGCGCGTGCGGTTCGAGGTCAGGATGACGATCGGCGGGCTCGCCGCCCTCACGGTGCCGAGCTCCGGGATCGTGACCTGGAAGTCCGAGAGGATCTCGAGAAGGAACGCCTCGAAGGCCTCGTCCGTCCGGTCGAGCTCGTCGACGAGGAGCACCGGCGGACCCTCCTCGTGCGGCTCGAGCGCGTCGAGGAGCGGGCGCCGGACGAGGTAGCGCTCCGAGAACAGGTCGCCCTCGAGGCGCTCCCGGTCAACGGCGCCGCCGGCTTCCGCGAGGCGGATCGCCATCATCTGCCCGGCATAGTTCCACTCGTAGAGGGCGGAAGCGACGTCGAGCCCCTCGTAGCATTGAAGCCGGATGAGCTTGCGGCCGAGCGCGGCCGCCAGAACCTTCGCGATCTCGGTCTTGCCGACGCCCGCCTCGCCCTCGAGAAAGAGCGGGCGGCCGAGGCGGAGCGCGAGGAACAGCACGGTCGCGAGCGAGCGGTCGGCCACGTAGCCGGCGCGACCGAGCAGGGTCAGCGTCTCGTCGATGGAAGCGGGAGGGGCGATCATCTCACTCTGGGTGCCCGGTGGTCCGCGCCGGGCAGCCGACCGAGAGGGGTCGAGGCCGGCCTGGCCGGCCTCGGAAGCAAGCCTTACTTGGCGCTCGCCACGGCACGCCGGGCCATGACGCCCACGAGATGGGCACGGTAATCCTGGTCGGCGTGGATGTCGGAGGCCATCTCGCCGGCGTCGACCGAGACGCCCTTCAGCGCATCGGCCGCGAACGAGCCCTTCAGCGCCTCTTCCATCGCGGTCGCCCGGAAGACGCCGTTTGCCCCGGCGCCGACGACCGAGACGCGGATCTCGCCCGCCGCCGTCTCGGCGACGCAGACCCCGCAGAGCGCGTAGCGCGAGGCCGGGTTGCGGAACTTGGC
The DNA here is from genome assembly GCA_019247255.1 of Methylobacteriaceae bacterium. GTDB lineage: Bacteria > Pseudomonadota > Alphaproteobacteria > Rhizobiales > Beijerinckiaceae > Enterovirga. Next base: position 8,408 of record JAFAPJ010000268.1, read on the forward strand.
GTAGCCCATCCGGCGCGGGATCGGGAACTCGACCGCGGTGACGATCTCGCCCTCGTCGAGCGCCGTCGTGAAGAGGCCCTGAAAGTAATCGTCCGCGGCGATCCGGCGCCGGTCCGTCACGACGGTCGCGCCGAGCGCCATCGCGGCCGCGGCGTAATCGGCCGAGGGGTCGTTGTTCGCGATCGAGCCGCCGATCGTCCCGCGGTGGCGGACGGCGGGATCCCCGATGGTGCCGACCATCTCGGCGAGGGTCGGGATCGCCGCCTTGACGACGTCCGAGGTCGCGACCTCGTGATGGCGCGACAGCGCCCCGATGACCAGCTTGTCGCCGTCGCGGCGGATGCCCTTGAGCTCCGCGATGCCGTTGAGGTCCACGAGCGCCGAGGGGCCCGCGAGCCGGAGCTTCATGGCGGGCAGCAGCGTGTGCCCGCCCGAGAGGAACTTGCCTTCGGCGTTGGCGGAGGCGAGGGCCGCCGCGTCCTTCAGGCTCGTCGGCTTGTGGTATTCGAAGGCGTACATGGTCCGGCAGTCTCCCCAGGCTGCGGCGGATCCGGCCTCGCCCGGTCCGCCTTGTCGGCGGGCCGGACCATGCACGACTTCGCCGAGGTGGCCAAGCGCCTCCGACGACGGCCGCCGCCTGCCTTGCGGAAGCGTGGCCGCGATGCGAGACGGGCCGCCTCGCCTCCGGAGCCGCCCATGGCCGACGCCACCTTTCCCCGCAAGCCGGACCACCCGATCGACGACCTGTTCCTGACCCGGTGGTCGCCGCGCGCCTTTACTGGGGAGCAGATCCCGGTCGAGACGCTGATGAGCCTCTTCGAGGCGGCGCGCTGGTCGCCCTCCTCCTACAACTCTCAGCCCTGGCGCTTCGTCTGGGCTCGGCGGGGCACGCCGATCTTCGAGACCTTCCTCGGGCTCCTCACGGGCTCGAACCCGGAATGGTGCCGCGACGCCGCGGCCCTCGTGCTCGTCGCCTCGTCGAAGACCATGAGTGTTCCCGGAAAGGACGAGCCCGTGCCGTCGCGGACGCACTCCTACGACACGGGTGCCGCCTGGATGGCGATCGCGCTGCAGGCCCACCTCCTCGGCTGGGCGACGCACGGCATGATCGGCTTCGACTACGATCGCGCCGCCGCCGTCATCGGCCTCCCGGCCGGCTTCCACCTCGACGCCGCGCTCGCGATCGGCAAGCAGGGTGATCCGGCCAAGCTCTCCGATGGCCTGCGGTCGCGGGAAAGCCCGAACGCCCGCAAGCCCATGGCGGAGAGCGTCTTCGAGGGACGGTTCCCGGGCTGATCGGCCCTCGATGTTCGCGATCCGCCGCCCGCGGCTCCTCATCGCGCTCGCGGCCGGCGCCGCGATCGGGCTCGTCCTCCCGACGACGCATTTCGCGACCCGGGTGCTCGTCGGCTGGGACGCGTTCGTCGCGCTCTACCTCGCGCTCGTCTACGTCATGATGGCGCGGGCCGACATCGACGCGCTCCAGCGGCGCGCGGACGAGGAGGACACGGGCGCGCTCCTCGTGCTCGTCCTGACGGTCGCGGCCGCCGTGACGAGCCTCGGCGGGATCGGAGCCGAGCTCCACGCGATCCGCGACGTCGGCAATGACGGCCGCGCGCCCCGGCTCGCGCTCGCGGGCATCACGATCCTGGCCTCCTGGGCCTTCGTCCACACCGTGTTCGCGCTGCATTACGCTCATGAGTTCTACGGCGGAGGCGACACGGATCGGCGCGGGCTGAACTTCCCGGGCGACCAGGATCCGACCTACGACGATTTCCTCTATTTCGCCTTCACGATGGGCGCGGCCTCCCAGACCTCGGATGTCTCGGTCACGACGAAGCGGATGCGCCGCTTCGTTCTCGTCCACACGGTGCTGTCCTTCCTGTTCAACACCACCGTCCTGGCGCTCGCCATCAATGTCGGGGCCGGGCTCATCTGATCGCGTCAAGCCCGTGGCAAGGCCGGCCTGCTAGGCAGGTGAACGACGGG